>CAMBZY010000108.1 GCA_945872325.1 Candidatus Kuenenia stuttgartensis
ATGCTTGGTGATATGGCGATTCTGACGGGTGGGACAGTGGTCAGCGATGACCTTGGTGTCAAACTCGAAAACGTCGATCTGAACCAACTTGGTACAGCCAAGCAGGTGAAGGTCAGCAAGGATTCGACCACGATCATTCAGGGCAGCGGTTCGCGTGAAGAAATTCAGCGCCGGATTGATCAACTTCGTCGCCAGATTGAAGAAACCGAGAGCGAGTACGATCGCGAGAAGTTCCAGGAACGACTTGCCAAGCTCTCAGGTGGTGTGGCCCTGATCAATGTGGGTGCCGCAACTGAAGCCGCGATGAAAGAACTGAAAGCCCGCGTCGAAGACGCCCTTCATGCTACCCGAGCGGCGGCTGAAGAAGGTGTTGTTCCAGGTGGTGGTTCTGCACTTCTGAAGGCGATTCCGACCATTCAGGCTGTCGTGGATTCACTCACAGGTGACGAGCGTATTGGAGCTTCGATCATTCTGCGTGCTGTGGAAGAACCGATTCGCCACATTGCCTCGAACTCCGGTATCGACGGCGGTGTTGTGGTTGACGAAGTTCGTAACAGCCCAGGCCCGATCGGTTTCAACGCCAATACGGGCGAGTATGTGAACATGCTTGAAGCCGGTATTATCGACCCAACCAAGGTGACCCGTTCTGCTCTTGAGAACGCATCGTCGATTGCCAGCCTGATGCTGACCACGGAAGTCATGATCACCAATATCAAAGAAGAAGACGAAAAATCACCGAAGGGTGAAGGCGTCGTTCGTTGATCATTTGTCTGATCTGATCCTGTGATTACTATCACGGGACGAAATTTCGGGGAAGGTCGTTCACGCGGCCTTCCCCTTTTTTGCTATTATAGATTGCGTCAGTTTTCAGGTATTGCTGGTATTGGATCAACGGGCGGTCCACTGAGACCTAATAGTACCATTCACCCGCTTTATCTATAGCGGACTAACAGGGCGGACGATGGCCACGAAACGCGATTACTATGAAGTCCTTGGCATCCGTCGCGAAGCCACTGTGGATGATATCAAGAAGTCATATCGCCAATTGGCGATGAAAAATCACCCGGATCGAAACCCCGGCGATGCTGAAGCCGAGATGCGTTTCAAAGAGGCTGCCGAAGCTTACGAAATCCTGTCAGATGAAGGCACCCGCCAGCGATACGATCGCTATGGCCATGCCGGCCTTCAAGGTGCAGCTGGTGGCCACGACTTCAAATCGCCTGACGACATCATGTCGGCCTTTGGCGAGATCTTCCAAAACGCCTTTTTTGGCGACATGTTTGGCCAACGCCGTCGTGGTCCCAAGCCTGGCGCCGATTTGGCCATCAAGCTCGAAATTGATCTTCTGGAAGCGGCCAAGGGCGTGACCAAAACGCTCACCATGAATCGTGGTGAACCGTGTCGTTCATGCAACGGTTCCGGAGCCCGAAAAGGAACGGTTGCAACCACTTGCACATATTGCGGTGGTCAGGGCCAGGTGATTCAGTCCCGTGGCTTTTTCCAAGTGGCCACCACCTGTCCAGCCTGTGGTGGGGAGGGGATGCGCATCTCCGACCCTTGCCCCGATTGTCGAGGGACAGGCCGGACTCAGGAAAATGTTCGTCTCGATGTGGAAGTTCCACCGGGTGTGGATACTGGGATCTGGCTTCAGATTCGGAATCAGGGCGAACTGGGCGATCCGGGTGCTCCGCGTGGCAATTTGAGGATCCAGATCCATGTCAGGCCTCACGAAGTATTTGAGAGACGCGGTAACGACATTGTCTGCCAGTTCCCGATCCACTTCTCTCAGGCTGCACTTGGGGCTGAGATTGAGGTCCCCACACTTGATGGTCGCGAACGGCTGACGATTCCTCGCGGGACTCAAAGTGGCGAAGTTTTCCGGATGCGTGGTAAAGGGATACCTGATGTGAATGGTCGTGGTCGTGGCGATGAGTTGATTGAGGTGGTTGTGGAGACTCCTCGTCATCTTTCGCAGCGTCAGGAACAGTTGTTGAGAGAGTTGGCTGGGTTGGATCACGAGTCGGTCATGCCTCGTCAGAAGAGTTTCTTTGAAAAGCTGCGGGGATACTTCACGGAATCCGACAACGCGGCCACTCGTTCTGAAGATCAAAACTGATGTCACGATGGCCAAACCGATTTCGCCGACCGTCAAAACCTTCTGAAGAGAGGTCCAAAATGCAAGCTGATGAGAACTACGAAGAGACGAACCTGGAATCAGGGTTTGAACAGGCCGACGACGCTCTGGCCACAGTCACGCGAGAACGCGATGAGCTGAAGGATCAGATCCTGCGAGTTCAGGCCGAGTTTCAAAACGCCCTTCGCCGTGAGCGTTCGATGATCGACGTTCGCAAGGCTGAGGCTGTTGGGGCTGTAGCCCGCGATGTTCTGGATGTGATGGATAATTTCGACAGGGCTCTGGAATCGGCTCGCAGCGGTGGCCCTGGATCAGCCAGTATTGTGTCGGGTCTGGAGTTGGTTCACAAGCAGCTCCTGCTTGCCTTTGCGAAGCATAAAGTGGTTCCAATCGAGTCTCAGGATCTGCCGTTTAACCCTGATGAACACGAAGCCGTGATGCAGAGGCCTAGTTCTGACCATCCCGATGGCACAGTGATCCAGGTTCTTGCCCAGGGCTATAAGCTTGGCGACCGTGTCCTTCGGCCTTCAAAAGTGGTCGTTTCCATAGCGGACTAATTGGCACCTGAAGCGAATCCATGGAAGAGGCTCTGAGACACAATGCCAACATACGACTATATTTGCGACGGTTGTGGACACGAGTTTGAGGCCTTTGAATCGATCAAGGCTGACCCTCAGAAGCATTGCGCCAAGTGCGAGACGGATCAGCTGAGGCGTAAGATCGGTGGAGGTGGAGCGATCCTGTTCAAGGGCAGCGGCTTCTATATCACCGACTATCGGTCTGACTCATATAACAAGGCGGCCAAGGCGGACAGCGCGTCATCGTCTCCACCTCCAGCATCTACCCCTCCAGCGAGCGGCGGTTCGTCGTCTTCATCTTCGGGCGGGTCGGGCAAATCATGAGTATGCAAACGATCAAGTGCCCGATTTGCAAGAAGCAGATCCAGTTCGAGCAGTTGAGCGATCAGCCAGCGTTTCCGTTTTGTTCGGACCGCTGCAAGCTGATCGACCTCGGCCGCTGGATCGACGGCGACTATAAAATCTCCCGAGAGCTGAACGACGACGAGCTTGATCAATTCGAAGAATTGATCGAGGAAAAGGCCCGAGAGCTTGGTCTGGACGAATAGTCTTAGAGGTCCACTCACCACGTCCAAATGCATTTCCTCTAATCCTGCGACAAATTGTCACAAGACAAGTGGAAATTCTTGGTTTTTTGATCTGCGATCAGGATATCAAGGCAGTTTTACGCTGAAAGAACTGCCGAAAAGGTCGCCCGGGTCAACTTGTTTTTTTAATTTCTGAAGACGTTTGTATTTGTCCATGTCGTCGTAATAGCAATCCCTGACTTTCTCGTCATTCATATCTGTTGACCCGAATGAGCCCCAAAAGAGCTTCTGCTCTTGATCCTGGCTGTACTCGGTATGAATGATTTGCTGCATTTCTAGCTGTAGAGCCGTTGCCACATCTTCATAACCGTCTTTATAAAAGAGGTCGAACATCAGGCAGAAGACGAAATCCCGGCGAGGGATCGAAGTCTCTTTCCACCGTTCCATATCGTTCAGCTTGCCAGTGCCGATGATCATTTCAAAGACAAGATAAATACCATCCTGGTTTAAGACTTTGTCGACCAGATCGACAAACTTTTGAATGAACGCCGTTGTCAGAGATTTGGTCGTACAATTGAGGCGTTTCTTGTAAGGATAATCAAACTCTCGACCTGTGCTTGTTGTCGCTGGATAATCCCGCACCAAAGACTGGGAAATCGTTGAAAGTGTATGTTTGCCCTGACTGGTGTACTTCAGAAATGGAAGATAGATCCCATCGCCTTGATCCGAAGCCTGAATGACATCATCGAGCGCACTTCCGTCCGCCGGCCTTCCCAATCGATTTGTCTCCGATTGGACCAGATCGATCACGAGGATCGGATAAATTAAGATTGAGGATCTCGACTCAAGGGCGATTGTAAAATCGATGCCTTGGGCCAGTGTCCCTTTCTCGACCGCTTTCGTCCAGTTTTGTGTCACATTCATCATGGTCCGGAAAAATGTTTTGTCATATTTACGACGTGCTGTATAGCTGAACGACGACTTGTAATCGTCGTCCTTAAGGCATTCAAACACATAGCTTATGACGATACCGAATGAGCCGGCATTGCCACCCAGCACGCCCCAGAAAAGTAATTCATCGGCGGTTTTTGGTGTGCCTTTGGGCCGATTCAGGGTGCGCACACTCCCATCGGCCAGTACAATCGTAAAGGCCTTCACATAATCCAATGTCAGGCCAAAGCATCGAAACAAGTGCCCGAAGCCGCCCGTTTGTGCATGGCCACCCACGCATACCATCGGGCATTCGCCGTGCGGTATTGTAATTCCTTTTTCTTTGAAATATGCCGCCAATTGAGTGAGCCGGACACCTGGACCCACCTCGATGATATTTTCTGAGATGGGCCGGAATTGCTTGAAGTTATCCCCATCCATCGAGAGTACAATCGTCGATTGATCGCCTGATGACATTCCGCTGTATTGATGACCGCCACTTCGTCCGACAATGCGCTTGTGATTGGCCTGGGCATACCGGATGGCCGCCTGAATGTCCGGAATATCTGTCGGGCAAGCCACCATGAACGGAGTTGTATTGGCTTTGGGAAAGGACGATGTGGCATATTGGCTGGATCGGGCCAAATAGCTTCTGCCGTCATCAGGGATGTAAATATCTCCCTTGAAATCTGGAATGCGTGGTTTGGTTTTTGAGAAAAAATCCAACAGATTCAGCAGATAGCGGACCACGGACCTAGGCGAGGGCATGGACATCAGCGAGACCATCGGCATCATCGCTGCCTCAGGTGCCGTCCAATCTCCCGGGACCCGGCGCCTGTACTCTTTTCCACTAAGCGATAAAAGCCCGTCGCTGTTGATTCGAAGTCGCTTTGCAAGTCGAAGGCCCTTCTGGAGTTTCCCTGTCTGGTCGTCACTGAAAGCCAGTCCTCGATCAATCTCTTCAATCGCTGAGTCAAGGTATTCTGCCTGATCCTCATTCTCTAAAACCGTTAGAGGGTCCCTGATCGTCTCAATTTCCGGATCCTCAGGAATGCCCAGGCCAACGGCCATGATGTTCTTCATAACATCAGCCCCACGGTACACTTTAAATTCGACAGCTTTATCCGCAGCGTATTCGGGTGGCAAATTTGCCAGGGCCGCTTTGACAAGCTTCTCCAAAATCGCCTGATCCTCAATCAAACCACCAGCAGCCGTGATTCGAACCATCGGAATGTCGTGGCGTCCTGAGAATGCGTCCAGTACAAGGTCTGTCTTTTGAGAAACCATCTGATTTAGAAACAATTCTTTGACGAATCCGCCAAACGGAGCTTTCCCTGGATAAACAAAAGAAGTTCGGCACATCCATAAATCGTTAGCTGGAGAAGCCTTGAATGTGATTTCCGTAATCACGGTCTTTTGTTCTTGGGCCCATTGCAGGGCATCGGAGCCCATGCGTGTCATCGGCTTGCCATCCGGTGAGACCACTCTGAGTGAAATCACATGGCTGGATAATGTCCCCAGAGTACGCTTCAGACATGAAGGCGTGACTCGCATCAGCCCTGGGGTCATCTCAACCAGCGATGGAGTATCTCTCATCAAGTTGGAAACGATACTTTGCTCCGGGTTGTCGCCCAGGGGCAGGGCAAGTTGATGATCCGCAAGGCTTTTGGCCAGATCTCCAATACTGACACCCGCTTCGGCCTTCACCACATTCTGATGGATTTTAATTTTCTTCAACTGGCTAAGATTGATCACAATACGGCTATCAGCCCCAACCACATCATTTTTGGCGGCCGCCTGGAGGCTACTTTTAAACGCAAGGCTCTCGTTTTGCGAAAGCTCAACCGCCTTGGCGACATTCGCCCTGGTTTTCGGGAGCCAAACTGCGATCGGGCTGACAATTCCTGACACGGAATTCACAGGAGCCATCGACGGCTTCATCAATAGGTTTTGAAGATGGATCGCCTGTTGTCTTGAAAGTTTAATCGTGGACTTTTTCTTCGCCATTGGAACCAGGCCTTTTTTTCTTAGGAATACTAACAGATTTTCGATCTTGCGATCTGTTTTTTAAACAGAAACCTCTTTGGGAAGTAAATCAAATATACCTCATGGCTTCAATTGTCAAGTCTGAGGATTTAATTTATTTTCATATCGATTTTTATTCTCCAAAACCCCTTTTGATCATAATGCAACCCAGATTGCTCAGTGTGCGCAGTCGGCAGTTCTCGATCAGGAACAGGCGAGAAATCACGTCCGGTTTTGGCGTGATGGGGTTCTAGCGGAGACATTTATTAATAGGTATGTCCGAAGGGCATCAACATCTATACCCAGACGCTCTCCCTTGCCAAGCCGTCTTTCGGTTGGTTTTTCGCGAACTGTGGCCAAGCACTCTGCGGCTGTTGTCTAGCCGCCCGGCGGCTAGATTCAAACCAAGAAACCGAAGGCGATCGCCTCTTAATCTAGCCGGTCTTGGCGCTAGCCCCGGTTCATTGGTTTTAAAAACGGGAAGTTATTTTCGGCCTGAACCTAAGCACCAACGGTCCGGCCCATACCAGCCAAGGCCAGCGGCCTTGGTCTTGAGGACGATGGTAAAGAGATTGCTTCTGATTGGCTTTCGCGTACCTTGGGCGTTGCCCAAGTCTGATATGGGTCGGGCCTTTGGCCATAAAACCAGATCATATTGAATACCACCACCCCAAAATACAGCATGAGCCCTTTGGTTTATGGCTTCGGACAGAGTGAAAAACGCATGATCTTAAATGCTAATAAACAGTCACTTTGTATCCGTGGAACGTGCGTTCAACCATCCCTGAATAATATGGATCCACGCATGACCTGGATTTATCCAATCATTCGTCAGTTGAAGTGAGTTGTTGCATTAAGATTGAAATGCAACCCACGATTTATGGTGTAACCATTCCACATGGATTTGCGAAAGGTGGGCTTCACCCCACTCTACGGGATGAAGTTCCAGGTTTTGGCTCTTAATTCGAGGGCTTCGCGGATCGCGTCGGCGGTCATTTGATAGACGGACAGGCTTTGGCCGTATGGGTCGGGGACGTCGTAATCGTCGGGGTCGAGCAGTTCCACGCGGTCTGCAAGGTCGGGGAAGTCCATCAAAAGCAGGTCCCTGTGAGACCTTGTCATGGCATAGATCAGGTCGGCTGACGCCAGAAGCTCTTCAGAGACCATCTGGCTGGCGTGATTTTCCAGCAGATATCCGTGATCGCCCAAGGCTGTGACCGATTCACGCGAGGCTGGCTGGCGGTGGCCTGCCGATACGCCAGCCGATTTCACTTCAAAGCCTTTGGCCCCAAGCTCCTCAGGCTTGCAGTCAAGGCTTTCGGCCAAGAACTGCTTGCAGAGGGCTTCGGCCATTGGGCTTCGACAGGTGTTGCCTGTACAGACGAATAAAATGCGAGTTCCCATGAGCCAGTTCACCTGATCAATGCCAATGTCGCCAGCGTCCAGAATCGACCACTTGGTTTGATCCACCAGCACAGTTGCAGGCAAGGTGGCTGCCCTCGCAGATCGATCTACGATAATCATATCCCAATTATGGGCTGACAGGTGAGTGGTCAACGCCTGAATATCGACATTTTCGGGTAAATTCAGACGAATCGTCGTCTGAACCAGTGGTCCGGGTATCAGAGTCATCAACTCGCGGATCGAACCTATGGCTGAGGAATCGAGCACATAATTGCCGTTTCTCTGAGCCGCCTGAGTCAGCCACTGAGGCAGGCATTGGACCAGCCCGACTGGATCGTTGGACGGATAGGCGAGCTGAACTCGACCAGGCCAGGCTTTTCTGGCAATTCGCGGGCTGATTCTATCCGTTTCTGTGGTCCAGTCTCGCAAGGCTTCGGCGTTGAGGATCTGGATCGAAAAGGTGGTGGGCAGGAGCGAGCTGGAGATTTCTGGAGAAGGTGTATCGGAGGTGGCAGAGGCCAGTACGCGCACCAATCCGCCAGGATGAACGAAGGCCACTCGGCCTCCGCCTGCAACAACCGCCACGGACCTGTGGATCAGGTCACGAATGTCGTCGGTATTTTCGAGGTCAAAAATCGGCTTTTCGCGGCTCATCGGACTCTCCTTGAGCCTTGGACCTTCCATCATTGAAAGCAGTGAAACGTATGGTATCGGAAAAAACGAAGTCTCTCAAGTGAAACCGCGATAAGGGCGTTGTTTCACAGCGAATTTGTGGTCATTCGGACGGTTTGGTTTTGATGTCGTCCCAGGTTTTTGGGAGGTTCCGGGAACTGACTGCCCCTGAGACCGGTTTGGGCTGATCTCCACCGAGCCTTTCGGAGAGTCGCTGGAACTCCTCGTGGGTCATCATGCCGGCAGCAAAGGCCGCTTCAAGCTCTTTGAGACGTTCTTTGGGGTCGTCAAAATTGCAGTTATGGATGTCTGAATGCGCATCCTCCCGGGCGTGTGAAAACAGCCAGAGGGTCAGGGCCATGCAGCCGACCAGTATCGTCATGACCAGCCAGGAAGGGAGTTGCGGCATTTTTTCTATTCTTAATCTCTGTCAGGGAAATGGATTGAGCGTGGGATTTGAACCGATG
>CAMBZY010000109.1 GCA_945872325.1 Candidatus Kuenenia stuttgartensis
AAAAGAGATGAAAAACGTTCAGGGACATTCCAAGGAATGTCCCTTTAAGGACAGAGTATGACTCGACTTTACCTGCTGCGCCATGCCCAGACTGCGGACACGGAACGATTCCACGGAAGTGAGTCCGATATTGGGCTCTCCGAATGGGGCCAGGAGCAGAGCAGGCTTGTCGCCAAACGCTTCAAGAACTTACCCATTTCAGCTGTTTACAGTTCCTCCATGAAGCGTGCTGTCAGCACAGCGGCACCAATCGGCCTGGAATTGGGGCTAATTCCTCAGCAAATCCTGGCGCTTCATGAACGAAGTATGGGAGCTTTGGCGGGTGCAGATCGTCATGCTTTTCGGCACGTCTATCAAGATGCCATGGCAGCATGGTCTGCAGGTGATATCGATCACACCCACGAAACTGCCGAGAGCTTTCGGATGATGCGAGATCGAGGTGTTCCTGCCCTGACAACTCTTTTGGAGAAGCATCAGGGAAAGAACGAGTCGATTGTGGTTGTGTCGCACGGAATGTTGATTCGCGTGCTACTGGCAAGTTTGATTACAGAGATGTCGTTATCAAATCTCAGCGAGATCAAGATCGACAATGTCGCAGTCAATGAGTTGCTCTGGAACGGCAAATCACTTGAGCCTGTAAAGCTTTATGATTTGCCGAAAGAGTTGCAGAACCCGCCGGAAGACAAGCCTTTCTGGTAAAAAGAGTTGGCCAGTTGCCAGTCTCTACCAGTTACTTCGACTTCTTCGGAACGGATTTGGTTTTCTTCTTTGCAGAGTCAGACTTTTTGCCAGGCTTTTTGGCACCAGGTTTGGCAGCCCCAGCCGATTTTGCTTGGGCTGGCTTTTCAGAAGTCTTGATTGCGTCTGTTGTTGGATTCAGAGGGTCGGCTGGTTTTGGAGTCGATTTTGGCTTTGCCGAGTCGACTTTTTCAGGTGTGGATCCTGCGGGAGCAACCGGTTTTGGAGAAGCAGCTTTAGCAACCGTTGCAGAACCGGATTTTTTCGCTACAGGCTTTCCAGTCGGTTTTGGCGAGGCACTATCGGTTTGTGGCTTTTCGGTATTTTCAGCAGGATCAGCCTTGGCGACTGGTTTTTCTGTATTGGAATTGGAAGTCGCTTTTGTGATTTTTGCGGAGGTCGCCTTGGAGCTGGATTTACCAGATTTCTTTGGCTCTTCTTTGGCTTTGACCTTTGGAGGATTCAACATGGCTTCGTAACCAGGACAAACCGGTTTAAATCGGCAGGCCAGGCATTTTGGAGCTTCAGTTGTGCAAACCGAATCCACAAATTCTTCAATCAAGGAGATTGCAAGCAGAATTTGAGCTTTCGGAATGTTCTTCTCAAGGATTCCCCTCAAGTTAGCATGATCCGCATTCTGCTCGACAAGTCCGAGCCGCTTTGCCATGAGAAGGATTCGGTCATCGACTGGAAAAGCATGCCCACCCAGAGTTTGGACTTGTGCCTGAGCCATGATGAAATCAGATGCCAGGGCATCGTAATCCTTCAGGTCGTCTTTCGCTTCCTTGAATGTTTTCTTGGCGATCCCATCGATGTCGTACTTGTAATTTTTCTGGAAAATCTGCTTCAGAAATTTCCGGATCGCTCTGGCACGCAATTCCGAATCAGGAATATGCCCGATGATCGTCTGAATCTCTCTTAATTCGCTGACCCGAAGCTCATTTAAATCAACGTAGCTGGAACGGAACTGGTTTAATGCACGAAGCGAATCCTGAAGGTTCCGGTTTTCACGCAGAATCGCCAGAATGACGCTCTCAACAATCGGAAGTTTGGGGAATTCCTCAGCCTTTGGAAAGGCTGTTTTCAACTCATCAATGACTTGAGAGGTCAAAATAGACTTGGAGCTTTTCGAAGAGGCCATGTTTGATTTGACTCTAAACGCTGGGAATCAAGGATCATTCGTACATATGTCACAAGAAAGCGATCTTATCATGGAGCCTTCAAGAGGTTCACCTGAAGACGCTTCCGATTTAGTCCGTTTCTGATTCTATCCCGTCATCTTCGGCATGACCCGTCGACTCAGCCGATTGGCTTCTCGCGATATTGTCCTCTGCGATCGATAATTCAATCGACTTGAGGATCTCCATGGTCCGTCGAGCGGAATTGTCGATTTCAAATCGAAGCTCTGGAGTGATCCGGGTCTGGAGTCTCGCAGCAATTTTTTTCTGAAGAAAGCCCCGAGCCGATTGAAGGCCGTGCATCACACGCTTTTCCTCTCGGTCATCACCTGTGACAGTGAAAAACACTTTGGCATAGCGGAGATCAGGAGTCACTTCAGCCGACAGGACAGTCACATTACGTACACGAGGGTCGCTGACCTCTGTGAGTATGGCTGTCGCCACAACTTCACGAACGGCTTCAGCCACTCTCAAAGAACGGTGAACACTCATTTTGGGGTACCACTTCGCCCACTGATCCTAAAATGTGAATTCGGGCGACCAAATTGTCGCCCGAACCCTCATGAAATTACAGTGTACGGCGAATTTCCTCGATCTTGTAGGCCTCGATGATATCGTCAGTCTTCAGATCGTCGTAATTCGAGACGCGAATACCGCACTCGAACCCTTCACGAACTTCCTTGACATCATCTTTGAAACGCTTGAGAGCTTCGAGCGATCCCTTGTAGATTTCACGGCCATCACGCAACAGCCGAATCTTGGCCGATCGTTCGATCGTACCCTGCGTTACAAAACAGCCTGCAACGGTGCCGACCTTGGAGATCTTGAAGACCTGACGAACCGCAGCGCGGCCCAGGTGGGTCTCTTTGATTTCCGGGACAAGCATCCCTTCGATGGCTTTTTTCACTTCGTCTGTCACCTGATAGATGATGTCGTATCGACGGATGTCGATCTTCTTGTCATCAGCCAGGCTCATCGCCCGATCTTCAGGTGCAACACGGAAACCAATGATAATCGCCTGTGAGGCGTCTGCCAGTTGGACGTCGCTTTCGCTGATCCCACCCACAGCCCTGTGCAGAATCCGAATTGGAATCTCGGTGTTCTCGAGTTTATCCAGCTCTTTCGTAAGGGCTTCGAGCGATCCCTGGACATCGGCCTTAAGGATGATGTTCAGGCTCCTGACACGCTGTTCGTTCATCCTGTCGAATAGATTTTCGAGGGTGACGGAACTGCGCTCGGAACGATCCTGCTCGCGGGAACGTGTCTTGCGGGTCTCAGAAATTTCGCGGGCTTTCGAGAGATCCGGAAGAACAGCAAACTTCTCACCGGCTTCTGGAACAGAATCCAGGCCGTTGACTTCCACTGGCATGCTTGGGCCAGCCTCTTCAACTGGTTCACCACGATGGTTGAACATGGCGCGGACCCGGCCATAGCCGTCGCCGCACACAATCACATCACCAATCTTAAGTGTTCCATCCTGAATCAGCATGGTGGCCACAACACCCCGACCTTCGGAAATCTGGGATTCCAGACAGGTTCCGACAGCAGGGCGATTCACATTGCCCTTGAATTCTTTCAGCTCCGCAATCAGAAGGAGGTTTTCCAGAAGTTCAGGAATACCGGCCCCTGTATGGGCTGAAGTTTTCACAACCAGAGTGTCTCCACCGTATTCTTCTGGAACCAGGCCGTGCTGGCTGAGTTCGCCAAAGATCCGGTTGAAATTGATGTTCGGCAGATCGACCTTGTTCAGGGCGACAATGATTGGAACATCGGCAGCCTTGGCGTGACTGATCGCTTCCAGCGTTTGAGGCATCACGCCGTCATCCGCCGCAACAACCAGAACCACGATATCCGTGACGTTTGCACCACGGGCACGCATTGAAGTAAACGCTTCGTGACCAGGTGTATCAAGGAAGGTGATCGCATGACCATTGTGAACCACCTGATAAGCACCGATGTGCTGGGTGATTCCGCCTGATTCATGAGCTGCAACGTCTGACTTCCGGATCTTGTCAAGAAGCGATGTTTTGCCGTGGTCGACGTGGCCCAGAATGGTGATGATCGGTGCACGAGGGCGTTTGTCGCCTTCGACCGTTTCATCCACAAAGGCATCAAGCAGATCATCTTCCGCTGTCCGTTCATGGACAATGGTCAGATCCACCCCAAATTCGAGAGCCAATTCCAGAGCGGTCTGTTCAGGAAGCGAATCGTTAATACGAACCGCTATGCCCTGAGAAAACAGCAAAGTCATGATCTGATTGGCTTTAACACCAATAGCCTCGGAAAGGCTTCTGACGGTGATTGGGGCATCAATCTCAGCGTGATCTTTACGCTGTTGTTGATTCCCAACTGGAACCTTGACCTTGTGACGTCTGCGGTACTGTCGTGAATCTTCTTCATCGACAGCCACCAGAACGGCGTCTACAGAGACAGGAGATGTCACCCGATCTTTTTGACGTTTCTCACGCATAACCCGGCGTACGGCACGATCGCCAACAGTTCCAGATTTCGCTTTTTTACGTTCTTCTTCATCGTCGATCGGAATCGCAGGAGCTTGCGAGGCGGATGCATTTCCAGACGGATTCTGAATAGACTGAGTTGGGCCGGCAGCAGGTGCTCCCATTCCCATCCGTGGAGCAGAACCTGACATGCGGCCGCCAGAAGGCTGCTGGGCAGGTTTGGCTGCTCCAGGCAATCCCCCAATCTGGCCAGACTGCATCATCGCTTTGAGTTGATCAGGCGTGAACTTTTTGTCCGGGCGTGTGTAAGAACCGCCGCCAGCTTGTGGAGGAGGGCTCCCACTACCAGGCCTTGGCCCCTGACTCTGACCTTGCCCCTGTGGAGGACGCTGACCACCACCACCCTTTTGTTCGGATGAGCGGTGCAAAGGTCCTTGTCCGGTCGGTGCACCGGTAGGAGCAAACGATCGGAATGTTGGTGGAGTAGGGCCTGTTGGGCGTGGCATCTGCCGACGTTCCTGCGAGGCATCCGTAGGCGGTTTGCGTTCCGGTGGCTTTTGGGGAGCCTGTGGAACTCCAGGAGCGGGCATCGTCCGTCTCACACCTGAGGGATCAATATAATCCCTGCGGGTGAATGGACTTGGTGGCTCTGGAGGAGCTGGCGGAGCAGCGGGTGCTGCTGGTTGCTCCACTTTCTCTTGAGTCTGAGACTCAGTCGCCGCTTTCGGAGCAGCAGCAGCCATCGGAGGCCGTTGTTGCAGAGGAGGCTGGCTGGGTCGATGCAGGCCGGTGGAAAGGACAGGCGTTTTGCCTGATTGAATTCCTGATGGTCCACCTGGTCTAGGGCCCTGTACAGGCGGGCGCTGCAGGGGAGGCCTGGGGCCTGCTGGAGCACTTTGCATCGGTGGCCTTTGAAATTCCGCAGGACGGCTGGCTGCCGGTGGGCCGGTCAATCCAGTGGCTGCGGGTCGTACCGTCACGGGTTCCACCGGTTTAGGTGGGGCGGCTGGTTTGGCAGCCGGAGGACTCGTGATAGGCACCACTTCAGGGGCCTTTGTAGATACCTCGGTCACGGGCTTCGCAACGGGTGGCGTGCTTATGACTCGTGGTGCTGGCTCAGTGGACTTAATGTCGGAGACAGCTTTTGCAGGTTCAGGAGCCGCAGATTCAGCGCTACCGCCAAACTGCTTGCGAACCATTTCTATTTGATTTGATTCGAGACTGGCAAGGGGACTGGTTTTAACGGCTTCCCCTTCATTCCTCAGAAAATCAAGTATTTCTTGGCTCCTGACGTTCAGCTCTTTGGCCATCTCGTGAACACGGGTGGACAACTCTCGCTCCTTCGTCGCCATATCTTGGTGATTTATACCGTGAAAAGGTGTGTGATGATATCGTGACGTGATGAGTCATCGCGTTACGGACAGGGGTTGTGGGGGTGGTCGTCAGATTAATCATCCGACGACACCGTCCCGGATGACTCAGTCGATTCCAAAGCCGGTTGTTCGGCCAACTCATCGGCTGATGATTCTGACAATTCTTCTTCCGCCTCGCCCTCGGCACCTGCCTCGTTTGACGCTACTTGTGCTCCGCCTTCACTAAACGTTTCGGCCGTCTGAATTAAATGTTCGGCCATCTCCTCAGTCAGTCCTTCAATCGTACTGACCAGGCTATCCACCTCCATAACTGACAGGTCGTCGTACCCCAAAATTCCCTGCTCTACCAATCGCTCAGCCAATTCAATCTCGACTCCAGGGATCTTGGTGAAAGCTGCTACAGCCTTCTCAATATCACCGTCAAGCTCTTCGGCAGTGCGAATCTCAATGTCCCAGCCAACCAGTTTGGTCGCCAGACGTACGTTTTGGCCTTTTCGGCCAATCGCCAGAGAAAGCTGGTCATCTCGAACAAGCACCACGGCTCGTCCCAACAGGTGACACAGCATTACCTCTTCGATTTCAGCAGGCTGAAGGGCATTGGGAATCAAAACCTGCAAAGACTCGTTCCAGCGAACAATATCAATGCGTTCCCCGCCCAGTTCATCCACAATATTCTTGATACGGGT
Organism: Candidatus Kuenenia stuttgartensis; assembly: GCA_945872325.1. Lineage (GTDB taxonomy): Bacteria > Planctomycetota > Planctomycetia > Isosphaerales > Isosphaeraceae > QWQI01. Next base: position 6,435 of record CAMBZY010000109.1, read on the forward strand.
GCCTCGAACACCCACACACGCTCCCACAGCATCAATCTTGTTATCCAGTGAACTCACAGCGACCTTCGAGCGGAAGCCCGCTTCGCGTGAAAGACCACGGATCGAGATGACGCCTTCCGAAATTTCCGGAATTTCCCGTTCGAACAGGCGTCTTACAAAGTCTGGGTGACGACGGCTCAGAACGATTTTGACTCGCTGGCCTGCCTTCTTGACTTCTGTAATCACCGCTCGAACCGGTTTACCGATATCGAAAGATTCGCCAGGAATTTGTTCGCTTTTGGGCAAAATCCCATCGGATTTACCCATGTTCACCATCACCACTCCACCTTCAATTCGCTGAACCGTACCGGAGATCAACTCTCCTTGACGGTCTTGGAATTCACCAAACTGTGAATCCCGCTCCGCTTCGCGAATCTTCTGGATGATGACCTGTTTGGCGGTCTGGGCCGCAATCCGACCGAAATCGGATTCCTTGACCACTTCGCCATCTTTAGTCGTCAGGATATCGCCAGTTTCGGCGTTGATATCCACTTGGATCAACTCCGGCTCAACATCCGGATAATGCTTGCGTGCAGCAGTGGTTAAAGCCGATTTAATGGCGTCAAGCAGCAAATGCTTGTCAACGTTTTTATCCCTTTGGATTGTCTCGACAAGCCTGATCAGTTCAACGCTCATTCAACGACTCCGCATCGGCGACCATCCACGCCGAGCACTTACTCGCCTGACGTGCGATTTATCGTTACCTGCCACACTTTCGGACGGAAACATAAGCCATGTCTGAACATGGAATTACATCCAGATCAACTGTTCTACTGATGCACCCTAAAGTACTTCCGCAAAACCATCGATCGGTCGGTATGCTTGATATAGGCACTCCTGACCACTCCGCCCTGCGATACTATTAGAAGGCTTCCCTGCCTTCTTGTCAAGCGAAAGTGTCTCATCATCCCTGAATTTCCAGATCTTTCTTTCTTTTAACCATCACCTCTCACTGGATTTTTCCGCCTTCAATCTTTATTCTGCACACCAATCTGCTGATCAAACTTTTCATACTTCTCAACCCAGATCCTTATCACAATCAGTCGACCGGGATCAGGTCTCTATCAAGTCTCGTATTTCCAAAACACCTTTGTCAAAAGAGTTAAAGCCGATGAACCAAGCCATATGGATTGATACGCACGCCCATGTTACGCATCTTAAATTTCGTCCTAATCTTGATCAAATCCTGACCAATGCCCGCGATGCTTCCTTAAAGTCCATCATCAGCGCTGCGACCTGTGCTGCCGATGCTCAGGCTGTTGTCGAACTTGCTCATCGTGAACCGCTTGTGAAAGCCGCGGTCGGGATTCATCCCAACGACACCCATTTACTTCAGCCCGGTGATTGGGATCTGATTCTGAAACTGGCCGATGACCCTGTTGTGGTTGCCATAGGTGAAACGGGACTGGATCGCTACTGGAAAGATGCTCCTTTTGATGTTCAGCAGGAATCGTTCGAGAAGCATCTGGAGTTGGCCGAGAAACTTGGCTTGCCTGTGGTGATCCATTGCCGCGATGCCATGACCGATATCCTCGACCTGCTGGAGCAACGTCATCGACCATTGCGCGGCACCATGCACTGCTTCATCGGTAGTCTTGAAGACTCTAAGCGATTGTTGGAACTAGGATTACATCTTGGTATTGGTGGAATATCCACGTTCGCAAACAAAGAGTTTGATGCTTTAAGGGACGTCATTCGCCAGATCCCTGACGACCGTTTATTGGTGGAAACAGATGCTCCATTTTTGAGCCCTCACCCATTTCGAGGCAAAATGAATGAACCGAGCCGGGTGGCTGTGACTGGTCAGGCTCTTGCTGAGTTAAAAGGCTGGAGTGTTGAGGAATGCGCTCGAATGACTACAGAAAACGCCGAGTCGTTATTTCGCCGAATCTGAACGGCTTAGACTCCACGAGTCTCGGCTCCCCAGATAATCTTGTGTAACTGAAGTTGCATACGGATATTACGTTTTGACTGAAGGATCCACTCAGCCAGTTCCTCAAGCCCCACTCGCCCATGGCAGGCACTAAAATGGACAGGACAGAGATTGATCAGGTTGTACTTGTCAACCACAGCGATGGACCAGTCGAAATCGGCTCGGTCGCAGATCACGAACTTGACTTCATCAATTGGCTTAAGTCGTTCCAGATTCGACCATTCCATCGCGGCGGATTCGTTTGATCCTGGCGTTTTTACATCAAGTATGACGTGAACTCGCGGATCAACCTTTTC
>CAMBZY010000110.1 GCA_945872325.1 Candidatus Kuenenia stuttgartensis
TACAAGTAGTGCTGCGGTACCGACCACAAAATTGAAAATCAGGGCTTTCGCAGGTGTATGGTATCGGGGATGCACTGTTCCCAGAAAGCTCGGGAGGTATTTCGCTCGCCCCATTTCCAGCAAGGCTCGGCCAGAGGCTAGTGATAAACCATTGAGCGATGCAACCAGTCCAAAAAGCCCCATGGCCTGAAACAGCATGCCTGCTGGACTATTTAAAGCACCAACAGCATCCAGAGCGAGTGTCAAAGGGCTGTCTGAAGCGATTGCATCTTTTGCGACATAGACCTGGCCTGAGACCATGGAAAGATCGGAAGGATTGTAAACAACGCTAGGCCAGCCTTTTACGCCCACAGACAGGACCATGATCACAGCGGCCAATACCATTAAGGTGACGAGTGATCCACCAAACCCGCGCGGGATATCTTTTGACGGATTCCTTGATTCTTCTGCCACATTGGCCAGACCTTCAATCCCGAGATACATCCAGATTGCGAATGGAAGTGCCTGGAATATTCCTAAAAAGCCATTGGGCAAAGGGTCTCGTAAATATTCCTGTATCTGAAATGAAGGTGCGATCAGCCAGGCGAAAAGGATCAACCCGATGGATGAAACGATGGCAATGGAGAGTTCAAATGCAGCGGCTTGCTTCACGCCTCGAACGTTGATGATTGTGACCAATCCAAGTGCCAGAATGGCAAGCGGTTTTGGTCCTAACCCCAACACAGGCTGAACGATCGGAGCAATGTATGCACCCACGGCCATGGCCAGTGCGGGTGGTGCAAAGAGAAATTCCAGAACTTGGGAAATACCGGCCACATAGGCCCAGAACTGGTTGATTCCCCATTGGGCATAGTCAAACACGCCGCCCGCCTTGGGGACAGCGCAAGCCATTTCAGCGTAACAGAATACGAAGCAGACATAGAGCAGAGTGACGATCAGGAAGGCCGCCATCATCCCGAGGGATCCGCCGGCCAGCAGGCCCAGATTCCAGCCAAAGTATTCTCCACCGATGACATACCCGACACCAAGCCCCCAGAGCATCCAGGGGCCAAGGGTGCGTTCCAGCTTCGGAGTTTGTGCGTCTTCAGCGGCAGTCACGCTGGCTTGTTCAGGCTTTGTCACAGAAATCAGACCCTATCCAGCAAGCGGTTTACGAGTGTCAGGCCATGAGCGACATCCAGCATTCGGGCATGTTGGTCGCCGACTTCACGCTCGATATTCAGAGGACCGTCAAATTCAACATCGGCAAGGGCTTGCAAAAATGCCGGGATATTCACTTGACCCTCGCCCAGTGGGACCTCTTCGCCCCAATGGCCAGGCATGGTTGGGCGTTTGGCGTCCTTCAGGTGAACGGAACGGATGTCCTTGCCCAGAATGTGGACGGCTCGAATCGGGTCGCCCATGTTATAGAGGAGCATGTTTGCTGGATCAAAATTCACTTTAAGGTTCGGGCACTTCAGTTCGTCGAGTGTCAGTCTCAGCAGATCGGCGGTTTCCTGACCGGTTTCAAATGCCAGATCGATACTCAGTTCAGCAGCCAATGAGGAAGCCTGGGCCAGAGTTTCGAGCATGGCCGACCGGTTCGGGTCGCCTGGTTCAGGGATAAATCCAGCATGAAGCATCAAATCCTTCAAGCCCAGAGCATGGGTGCGATGAATGCCCCATTTGAGGGTTTCAAGGCGGCTTGGACGTGTTTCTGGATTCCCGAAACCACCGGTCTGCTTGATGATTTCAGGTGATGTGTAATCTTCGCCTGGAAAGCCAATCATGGCGCCTGTCAGGTGCAGGCCGCTCGACAATGCTGCGATTGGCATCGTGTCATTCTCGACCCAACTGGCGTGGTGTGGGTCGCCGCAAGCGATCTGGGTGTGCTTGGTTCCCAAGGTTTCCAAAAGCCGAACGAGTTCCGGAACACTGCCAACTTGTAACGACCAACTGCAAACACCAAGAGGACTTCGGCTGAGAGAGGTTGCGGCGAGTCTCATTTTGAGGCTTTCCAATTCGGCAAATACGGAGAATTGTGAGAGCCAGATCCGTGGACCTGGAATCTGAATTAGACCCTCATGGTACGATCTCTACGAACGATTGTCGAGTTCTACCGGCTCGACTTTTGGAGAACATTTTAACTCTAGGCCAATTTTATCAATCGACTCCTAAGGCTTTGCCTGTTTATACTATGGATTGCCATACGCTCACTTTTGTCCTGTGGATTGGAATGTTCGAATCATGGATTCTGCACCGAATCAAATAGAAGCCGAGAAAAAGCTCGAAACCGAACCTAAAAACCTCGGCCGGCTTGAATCGATCGATCAATTTCGCGGATTCACAGTGGCAGGGATGTTTCTGGTAAATTTCGTCGGCGGTTACGCCTGTATGCCAGCCATCTTAAGGCATCATAACACCTATTGCAGCTTTGCCGACACCATCATGCCGCAGTTCCTTATGGCTGTTGGGTTAACGTATCGCCTGACGTTCATGCGAAGGTTGAATGGAGACAATCCTGCCTCAGCCACGCAACACGCCCTTTCGCGAAATCTGGGCCTACTGCTGTTCGGGTTCGTGTTTCATGGCCTTGACGGCTCCGTTTCATCCTATGCCGAACTCCTCACACGCGGCTGGAGGGTTTTTATCCCAACGGCATTTGAACGCAACCTGTTCGGGACACTCACAATCATCGCCGTCACGTCGTTATGGGTTTTGCCGGTGATCGGTAAATCCGTCTGGATGAGAGTCTATTGGATGATCTTCTCCGTAGCCCTCTGGCTCTTCTTCGGACTGGTCCCAGCACCTTGGTCAGGCGCCACTTACGTTGATTTCGCACTCAATAGGCCGGTCATGGACGGTGGCCCGCTCGGCTTCCTCACCTGGACCGTTCCACTTCTGGTGGGCTCCATCGCTTTCGACTGGCTCAGCCTTCCGTCAGGTTCAAGCCGCCGGATGATCCTCACTGGCTTAGGGCTCTCGATTGCTGGATATGCCATTTCCTGTGTCGGTCAACCGACCTGGGCCGCCTTGCCGTTTGTCCCACCGCCTGCGGATCCCACCCAGATGTCGGCCAAAGAGATGGTGAGTCGAGTCTTCCTGCCGTCCGACAAAACCGAGCAAAGTGAATTCTTGAAAACCAAGGTCAATGCCTGGACCATGAGCCAGCGCGTGGGTGGTCCATCCTACCTCGTTTTCTCAGCCGGATTCGGCCTGCTCGTTTTTCAGCTCTTTCGCTGGCTGTGCGATGGACTTCACTGGAAATCAAGCATTTTTCATACGCTCAGTATCAACGCTCTGGCCGGATATGTGCTGCATCCCATGGTGGCTTCCAAAATCAAGCCGTTTGTACCCGGCGATTCACCAGCCGCTTATGTGGCGATTGCATTCGCCTGGTATTTCGTAATCACCTGGGCGATCTTGCGACACCTCGAAAAAACCAAAACCATCATCAAGCTCTAACGTGAATCCCGTTTAAGTCTAAACCATCAGGCAGTCAGCGAATCCATCACCATTTTGGCGGATCTGCTCCATCGGTATTCCGAAGCGATTCGATGTCCAGCTGCCACTCGATCCTCTCGAAGTGTTGAATCTGCAAAAAGTTCAATCATGGTGGCAGCGATCGATTCTTCTGAGTTCGGATCGAAATACCATCCTGATTCTTTGGCAACATCAGGTAAACCTGTGGTGTTCGCCAATGCGACAGGGCAGCCTTGAGAAATCGCTTCCAGTACCGGGATCCCGAAGCTCTCACAAAGTGATGGGAATACCAGAGCTGTGGCCGACGCATAAGCCGCTCGAAGGGTCACGCCCTGGACGTATCCGGCGATCTGAATCTGGACTTTCGGATTTTTCAAGGCCTGAATGGTTTGTTGCAAACGTCGGGTTTGATCCTCAGAACCTTCACCGATCAAGACGAGTGCCATCTCTCCACGGGCCACTTCAGGAACCATCGCCGCTGCCCTGATCAGGCTTTCGAGATTTTTTCTGGGCTGAAAGTTGGCGACACTCAGCAGATAGGGCTTTTGATTGACAAGCCCTAACTCTCGATGCACACTAGCTTTCTCTTGATCTGAGGCCGGCGTGTTAAAAACTTCGTCGGCCGCATTGGGAACCAGCGTAACGCGGCCCTCTAGATGCGGATAGGCGTTCAACAGCTCTGAGGTATTGAACGGAGAGACGGAAAAGACTTTGTCAGCTGTCTGAAACAATCGGTCCAGCAAAGCTTTACGGCGCGGAGGCTGCCATCGCAGATCCTGAGCGATGTCGTGGCTTGTCACAGCCAGTTTCGATCGCCCTTTAGCCACTGCAAGCTCGGCAGGGGCATAAATCCAATCCGCTTGACCTGTCCAGGCGGTGATCGGTGGCCATGAGCTTAACCACCAGTATCTGAGCATGGTGCGAGTGGAGAATGGCAATTCCGTACGAGGCAAGTCGTCCCAGGTTTCCCAAGTCGCAAGATTCTCTGTGTCCTGAATCCTGCCAGTCGCGAGGCTTAATTTTAAAAGTTCCGGAGACCTGGCCAATTCATGACGCATGGCCACCGCATGGCGAGTCACGCCGGCCGGTGATCTTAAGGCATCCATGTCGTAAAACCAGACCATGCTCGGCGGCGATGCGTGTCGCATGGTCGGATCATCCAGGATCAAGAGTTTAAGGTCTTCGAAGAACGATAGTTGTGTAAATCTATCGCGGTTTTGTACGGAGTTGGATCTGTATCTTATGGATTCCGGAGCCTGTTCGTCAAGGCAAGCTCGGATTCATCTCCCTAGTCAGGCTCGGTAAAGCTGGTTACGATGATCCTTAGTGAACCGGCCATCGTTCTGGAAAAGTTTTCAAGACGCCCAGGCCTTGATCCAACTCAAATAGTAGGAGTATTCCGGCATGTTCTTCAACACGTTAAAAATGGCTCTGACAGCCGTTTTATTCTGCCTGTGTGCTGGCAACCTGACAGCTCAGGAAGCAAAGAAAGCCGAAAAGGGCGGCATCGGCTCGCCTCTGGTCAAGAAGATTATTGAAGGCTTACAGAAACAAGAAAGCCCGAATATTGACAAAGCCATCAGCGACCTGGAAGCTGGCCTGAAAACTTCTCCAAAGGATCGTGAAGCGGAACTCCTGCTGATCCAGCTCTACGAAACCAGTGGGATGCGAGCCGCTCAGGAAGACGAAAAAAAGGCGGCTCCTTATTTTCTGAAAGCCGCAACGGCCCTGCGGACTTTGTTGAAGTCTGACAAACTGAGTGGACCTCAGGAAAAACTGATCGCTGAAATGGTCTTCTATAACGAAGCCTGCGTTCAGGCCAAGGCCGGCAAATCAGATGAAGCCATGCAATCGCTCAAAGATTGTTTTGCAGCTGGTGTGGACAATGTTTCCATGCTATCAACCGACAAAGATCTCGACAGCCTCCGCAAACGCGACGACTTCAAGGCGATGGTCAAAGAACTGACTGTCAAAGCCGCCGTCGAAGCGAAAAAAGAATTCGCCGAAATGATCGCCAGTCAGAAGACGTTCAAATTCGACTTCGACTTGAAAGACCTTGATGGCAAGAAAGTCAAACTGGCGGATTTCAAAGGCAAATATCTGATCGTCGATATCTGGGGCACCTGGTGTCCACCATGCCGCGCTGAAATTCCTCACTTCATTGAAGTGCTTGATAAATACAAGTCCAAGGGACTGGAAATTATCGGAATCAACTATGAAGGTGGAGACGACGAAAAGGAAGCCATCGACACGATCAAGAAATTCAATAAGACCATGAAAGTGCCTTATAATTGCGTGATCGGTGATGAAAAGACCCAGAAGCAGGTCCCTGATTTTCAAGGATATCCCACCACCCTGTTCCTCGACCGTTCAGGCAAAGTGCGAATGACAATCGTAGGCGGCCAGCCGCTTTATCGACTTGAAGCCGCTGTGGAAGCCCTGATGGATTCCGATAAGGCTGCTTCAGAGAAGGCCGGCGAGTGATCGCCAATCGAGGCTTGATTTAAACATAGCGATGCAGGGGCGAGTTTAAGACTTCGGCTTGGCTCGTCCTGAATCGTTAATGATTTTAAATTCTGAATCATACGAAAGTTTTGTTTTAAGGTGTATGGGTGGAATACCAATAGGGATCAGGTCGAAAATGTATACCGGTCTGCAGTCATTTTTGATCTTCTGGCCAACGGTCGGGGAGCCTTCACCCCAATCCAGAGGCCTGGTTTTACTTTAGGTTTCTCGATCTCCTGCGAATTCTTAATTAATAGTCGTCTCCAATGGAGCTTGAATACACGATTCAGGGCGGGGAGTTGGTGTCCTGCGGATATGCCTCTTTTTTTCAGGGTTTGTGTTTATAAAACGATCCCTATCCTGAATGGACGGATTGTTTTGCACACCGCTTGTGATGATCTAAAGCTATTTCGTGCAATATCCTGCGATTAAATTGGTGGTATTCGTCTAAGGGGTATTGTGTGGAGTGAATCCGGTGGATAGGATACTTATGTCAATGTTCCTTCAGCATATTATTCCAATGGTTGAAAAACGATTATGGCGATCCATGCCCGTTGCCCTGCATGTGCAATCTGTTACACGCTTCGTGACGAATTCAAAGGCAAACAGGTGCGATGCATTTCATGTAAACAGGTATTTCTTGTCATGAACTCGTTGGAAAGCCGACAACCCAGCTCATTCGTTGATGAAGATGACGAGGATGAATCGCAATTTGGGCATGATTCGAATGCGTCTGAAAGTTTCTATGACGACGATGATCATGACTCAGACGAAGACGAATCTTACGGTGGACCTGCAAACTATGTTCGCCGAAAACCTCCAAGGGTCACCAGTCGCAGGAAGAAAGGTTCATCCGTTGATCCTTCCATTGTTGTCGGAGTTGTGGGCGGCCTTTCTTGCATGCTCCTGATCCTGTTCATGATTATGTCGAGCGTAAATCGAGAGCCTGAAAGCAAATCAAAGGATTCGGGAAACCGCAATTCATCGAATGTCAGCGTGCTTGATCGCTCGATGGGTTCACCGGCCCCGTCAGCGAGCACCAAAAGGATACGGAATCTATCAAGTCAGCGAAAGTTTGTTACGGACATTATTGCTTCAATTGAATCCATGGGGCAGGATCTAGCAGCGATTCGAACCTGGGATCAGGTTGAATTCGGTTTTATGGCTTTAAACATCAAACAAGCCTTGGCGAGGACTTCCAGATTCAATTTTTTTGGAGTTTTTACGCCCACTGTCAGTGAAATGGCTGTGCTTCACAATGAATTTCAACAGAGGATGGAATCCGCCGTTCAGAAAATGGAGAGGGAATATGATCGGGTCACTCAGATTCCAGGGCTTAAAATGCGTACCCCACGCCCTGATTTTGCAAAGTATCGTAGTATCCTTTCCACCAAATCTGTACCTGACAATAGCGTAAAATGGCCGTCTCGCGAGGAATATGCCGAGATTCGAGTCAAAAATACGCCCAGTCAAGAGGCGGCCGACAAATTGCAAGCCCGACTCCTGGGGCTTGTAGATCATGGTGTATTTGCTGCCGGGAAAGTCAAATTTGTGCCCGGCGAAGGGTCACGCCATACCATTTATCCTGTCAATGATCTGGGGGCGATAGATGTCAGATTAAAATTCGGTAAAATTATTTCTAAAGAACATAAAACCATCCAGGCGGAAATGAGTGATGAAACGCTCGGTATCAGCAATGCTCAGGCAGAGCCCGTCAAAAATGAGCCCCATTGAGAGTCGCTCAGAAACCGCTGAAGTGGTCCGTATTTCGTATTTCATGGAAGGCCCGCATTGAGAAACAAAGGCGATTGGTACGTAGACCCGTTCGAACAATCGCACGACTTCGTAAATAATTCTTCAGGGCCGGAAATTGCAACATGTTTCTAATCAATGCTTTACGCTGTCAGTCCGAGACAATCAGGACTATTTTATTCGGCCTTCATCGAGGTTACATTCACTGCTTTGCGTTGCCATTCGATAAAATCTATCGAATCAGAGTCTATTCGGGAACTGAATCTGACGCTCGGAATCGGCTAAACCAGAGTGAAACAATCCGTCAACAAGCTTAGGGACGCTCAGATCAAAGCCTTATCCAACAACTTGTACCTGAAAGTTATCGTGCTGCTGATGCCCGTTTCGCTAGCCTGGCTCTACTGCGGCTGGGCGGTCACACAAGATGGGCCTGCCCACCTGGCCTCTGCCAGAATCGCCAACAACTGGCTGGCCGGCGAACCGAACGCAAGTGCGATCTACAGGCTTGACTTGCGCCCTCTGCCGAATTGGGGCGGCCAGGCTCTGGCCATGATCGCCTTGAAACTTCTCCCTGATATCTGGGCCAACCGCTTCATGAATCTGGCTGGTTTATGGATGCCCGCCATGGCGTTGATTTGGCTTTTGAGCTCAGTCCATTTCAAAATGCAAAATTCAAAGACAAGTTGGGGGCTTGCGTTCTGGATCAGCCTGGTTTCGATGAATGTGGTCTGGAGCTTTGGCTTTACCGCTTTTCTGATCAGCCTGGCCATGGCTTGGGTGGTGCTTGGCCGAGTCTGGAGCTATGGAAATGGCGATTCCAAAGGTGTTTGGTCATGGTTTTTGATGGCCAGTTGTTGGTGGATTTTGTTTTTATGCCATCTGGTGGGTTATGGAATTGCCGGGCTGGTGTGCGGATGTCTGGTTCTGGCCACTCCGGGCTGGACTCTTCGC
>CAMBZY010000111.1 GCA_945872325.1 Candidatus Kuenenia stuttgartensis
TGGACCGGGCGATTTCAACAAGTTTAAGTACAGCTCTGTTAAGGAACTAGAGCTGAAGAATCAACCCACTTTGCGGAACGAATCGTTTTCACGCTCGCGCTGGTCGAACATGGTCCGAACGATTCCTCGATAGAGCGTATTGCCTTGCTCAATCGAGACATTGATCAACTCAATCGCATCCTTGAGGCTGCCCAACGTCCTGGTCAGATTTTCCTGACTCTGACGGCTCGATCGCTCAAATGACTGCTGGAATTGCGAGTTCAAAGACTCCACGGCGGCCGTCGTTCGCTCCACACTCTGGCGAACACTTTCCAGCACAGAATCGCCCCTGGTTTTGTGGGCAAGACCTTCCACATTCGCTTCAATTCGCTCCAGAGCCATACCCGAACGCATGCTGGCCTCGGCAAGTTTGGAGAATTGCTGACCAGCAGAACCCGCTTCAGCAAGACGCTGAGTGGCTGAATCCAGTCCGCTCAGGCCGGTCGCGAGTCGATCCACAGCGATTTGCAATCGTTCGGTTTGAGGGCCAAGGCCGACACCAAGGGCGCGGGCAATTTCATCGACACTCTGGAGAAGTGCGTCCCAGCGTTCTTCCTGAGCCTCTTCATCTTGATTGGATTCAACGCTGATCTTCGTCGTGGAAGTGAGTGGGACAAGTGCCTGATCGACCACCCAGCGGTCAATTCGAGAAAGCAGATCCTCAGCCCTGCGAAGCATGATGGTCTGGGCGAACATCAGCGTTGCACTTAAGAACAGAGCTAAAAGTGTGCTATCAAAGGCAATCTGAAGGGCAGATGTCACGCTGGTCAGGTTGTTCATGAATCCGTCGAGATCTTTCACCATTGGCAAAACTCGGCTGATATTCGCCAGGGCCTTTGAGATCCCTTCCACTGTTCCGATAAACCCAATCACAGGCAGGAGATAAAGGATATAGCGAGATAAGGCGAATCGGCCAGCTTCGTGCTCTTGATCGAGGCCCGATTGCTCGCGGTTCAGCTCCATCACCTGTTGGAACTCGCCCAGACCAACAGATTTGGATGCGGATAAGAGTTGATCGAGGCGTCGCTCGGCAATCGACATTTCCCCGAAAGGTTTCTGCTCAAACGGTTTATCGTTACCAGAGCGATTCATCCCCACAGCTACTCTGCTGGCGTTTACCGCAAGAACCTGTGTTTTCAGTCGCTGGCCGGCTGCGATCAGACCATGCTCTTCTTTCCAGAAGTGCAGGAGTCGTCCACCCAGTGCCGCTAAGGCCAAGATGAACAAGCTGGTTCCCGCGTATTGTTCCCAACCTCTTTCAAACATAAGGGTTGGGTTGAAGATCATCAGGCCAATGGGCAGCGACAAGGCCAGGGCCAGTGTTGCCAACGCTCCAACATAAGGCCATCGCGGTGGTTGCGGCTGAGATGAATGTGTGGCCATGGTCTTTTTCTGATCCTTGGTGGGACTCGGGTGGACGACCTTTATCAGGGGCTAGGCCGCTTGCCCGGAAATTACCGGATTCGATCCTTCTCTCACATCGGAATCCAATGCCTGCTCACTTCAGTAAATTGGATGGGTTGTATGGTGTATGCGGATTGTACCGAGCGGTTGGGGTGTGGAATTGGCCTGTTCGGTTTCCAGAGAATCTGATATCAATCTCTTTATGAAATGGCAGCCGAGGGGCTTGAACAGTCGGCCAAGGCCGATTTTGATCGCAAGGATGCGGTGAGCGATGATTCTTCGACGATGTTTCGCCTGGTTACCGATCGTTTTGATCTGCGCACCGCTCAAGGCTCAGACACCGGCTGAAAGGCCGCCCCTGAAAGACCCTCAGTTGACACGCACTTCGATGATCTGGCAGTTGCCGGACGATCGTATGGGCGTACGGACAGCCCCGATCCTGCTACTGAGCCGCGATGATGTGGCTCGCGACATCGGTCTGACCAGCGATCAGCGCCAGAAAACCTGGGAAAAAATTGCGGATCTTGGCCGCCGAGCTACCGATCTCAAAGGGCGTAACGATAAAGAAGTCAATGTCTTGCGTCGTTCAATCGATCAATCTCAGCTTGATTGGTTGCGTACAGAATTAAAGCCGGTACAGTTGGCCAGATTGACCCAGATTGACCTTCAGTGGGAAGGACCATCGGCCATCCTGAGCCGTCCGCAGGTGGCTGAAGCACTCCACCTGACCGCCGACCAGAAGTCGAAAATTCAAGCGATTTTTAAAGATGCGCCCAAACAGTCTGCAAACATGCCACCTTCGTTGGCCAAAGTCGACCTGACAAAACGGGTCTTTCGCGAGCTGGACGAGACCCAGCAACAGTCATGGAGAGCTCTGACAGGCCCGGAATTTGGGGCCATTCCACGCACGGCTTCATCGAAGTAAGTTCTACAGCCACTGGTAAAAAAGCTGGGGACGTGTCAGACTTTTAAGAGCGAATGGTCCAGGTTTCGGATTCTGCAGCAAACCTCTCCCCCGTCAGTGTCGCCTTTGAGCAGGCTCTATGCTCACTCCGAGATTTCCACAATGGCGAGCTCTTCCTTAAAAAATCATTTTCTGGTGGCCCAAGAGGAGCTGACCGACTCGAATTTTGGCCGCTCAGTGGTCTTTATTTTTGAGCATGGTCCTGAAGGGGCTGCCGGGGTTGTGATCAACAAGCCCAGCAAGTTGACGATCGAAGAGCTCTCAGACAAAATTTACTCCAGCAAAATCGAGTGGGACAAGCCGATCCTGATCGGTGGGCCTGTCTCTGGCCCTTTACTTGTAGTGCATCAGGACCCGGACTGGGCCGACGATGAGATCAGTCAGGAAGTCTTTCGGACAGTGGACCCAGACAAGATTCGCCATATTCTGGAAAGTCAGCTGGAGCCATCAGTTCTGATCGCAAACTACGCCGGCTGGGGACCGAATCAGCTTGAATCGGAAATCGAAGAAGGTTCCTGGGCGATTCTTGAAGCCTTGCCCCGATTTGTGTTCTGGAATGAAGTCAAAGATCTCTGGGATGTCCTGATGGCCGAATGCAATGTCCGAATCCTGAGCCGTGTCCTGAAAATTCGCCGATCGCCCAACGACCCGACAACCAATTAAGGTCAGATTCAAGTCAATGGGTAACATACGGCTTCTATGGAAGTTGCATCGTCAGCCCCAAAGTTTTGTCAGGCTTAACCCGCAAGATCATCAAGTTAGGCATGGATTTTTTCAACCAATGTCGATTTCGTCACTTGCTGAATCGCTGGAAACGATGTTTAATTATATAAGGGCGTCTGCCTGAATCTCCCGCCCCTGCCCTCCTTCTCCAGACTGTCTTTCAGACAATCTGGTTGCCCCAAGCTGCCGGAGCCTCATCCCATGATTGATTTAGCACTTTCCAACTCAGGATTCCGGGGACGGCGGTTCTGCGATGGGGCATCACGTCGCCAGTTTTTACGCGTCGGTTCGTTGGCCATGGGCGGCTTGAATCTGGCCCAACTTTATCAGGCTGAAGCACTTGCAGCGAGCCGTGCTGATGGTCAGACTGCTCCCAAGCGTCATAAGTCAGTCATCATGGTCTATCTGTCGGGCGGAATGTCCCACCAGGACACGTTCGACCTTAAGCCGAATTCACCTAAAGAGATACGCGGTGAGTTCAAGCCGATTCCGACCCGAGTTCCCGGGATTGAATACGGCGAACTTTTGCCCAAGATGGCAAACATTGCCGACAAAGTCGCTGTAATCCGCAGTCTGGTCGGTTTCCGCGACGAGCATTCGAGCTGGCAGAATCTGACCGGCTTTACGATGGGCCTGGCGCAAGCCCAGGGCAAGCCACACTTTGGATCAGTAACGAATCGAGTTTTGGGCGCAGTTGATCCAGTGGTTCCACCATTTGTGGACTTGTTCCCAGTCATGCAGCACAAGCCATACAACCCTGCGGATGGAGGGTTGCTTGGAGCCACCATGCGTGGAGCCAAGATGAGTGGCGGTGATCTTGCCCTTTATCAGCAAAAAGAAGTTTCAGGCGACCGATTCAACCAGCGTACAGGCTTGCTCAATCAGTTCGATGCCATGCGTTCAGGCTGGGAATCGAACTCTTTGGAAGGTATGGACACAAACTATCGCCGTGCGATGGAAGTCCTTCATTCGTCAAAAGTTGCTGACGCTATGAACGTTGAAAAAGAAGATCCCCGAGTCAGGGACAGGTACGGCAAAGGTTCGTCCACCCACCTGGGTGACGGTGCCCCGATGTGGAATGATCAACTGCTGATCGCCAGACGACTTGTCGAGGCTGGATCACGAGTGGTCACAGTGGCTTATGGCTTCTGGGATACCCACGGCAACAACTTCAGCCACCTCAAAACCCACATGCCACTTTTCGATACCGGTATCTCGGCACTGATTGAAGATATTCATGCCCGTGGACTGCAGGACGATGTCGCTGTAGTCGTTTGGGGCGAGTTTGGCAGATCTCCGAAAATCAACAAAGACGCTGGTCGAGATCACTGGGCACCAGTCAATTTCGCCCTGATGGCGGGTGGCGGTTTCAAAGTCGGCCAAACCATCGGCGCCAGCGACAAAAACGGTGCCTATGTCTCATCACAACCGATTCACTATCAAGATGTTCTGGCCACGGTCTATCATCACCTTGGGATTGATCCTCACGGGTTTGTGAACGATGTCTCAAACCGACCTGTACCGATCCTGCCAAGCACGGCTCAGTTGATCCGCCAGCTTGTTTAAAACGGATTAATCCTGCTCGACTTCTGAATCAGCAACGGAATCGTCTTCCCAGACCAGAATCTGGAGCAGGTCGTCCGTACCGATCTGGTCCATCAGGAAGTCGATGGCTGCCGACGGTTCTCTTAACCGCTTCGGCTCGAATGCGAGCAATCCGCGCCGCTCTGCACATGGCAGACAAATTTTCTCGTCATCTCTCATGAGATGTATTTCACCATCCACAATTCTGTGGTAGTGGGTTTCCCCAGGCTGGGTCATATAACAAAATAGTCTTTCGCTACCAATCTTTAAGGTGACTCGCCAGCCAGATTCCCTTAAAAAAAGTCGCGGTGTTTTTAAAGCCGCTGGGACTGGCTTTTGGGCCTTTGACGACCTCAAAATCGGTGTAGTAAAGTCGCTTGTATCAACTTTGGGCACTTCGGGTTCGGATTCTGACATTTTCTACGTACCTCTTCTGGGATGTTCTTATTTTAGATCAGCTGTACCAGAAAGCCTAGAGGCACAAGGCTTCGCATGACTTTTATTCGCGCCGTAACACGCTCTTCAGCCAGATTCCATCGATAAACGCCAGGTTGGCTGCGATCATGACCAGGCTGAACTCCCACAATCCGAGTGTGAGACCGATCCCCAGATGGAGTCCGATTGTGAGCATTAAAATGAGTGGTCTCCACGGTTTAGGCCAGATCAGAACCGGGTAGGCAATCTCTGTCCACACGGGAACGTGCGTGGCGAGTGCTGTCAGAAACCTGTTCCTGCCCAGCGTCTCCAGGATGGAAACTCCACGAAATTCCGTATTGGCAGCAAGAAAATAGGAGGCTGTGCCGTTCCACCAGGTTTCGCCCAAAAGTTTTGAAAGGCCAGCCGCTCCGTAAATGATGCAGAGTTGCATCTGGATCAAACGGATCGCAACAGAACTACGTAACTGACTGTTCGTGGAGGGAATAAACTCACTTCGGCGAGCCAGTCGCTGATCTATCGAAATCGATTCGCCACCGGAACCGGTCACGGCCAGATAGAGAATGAAAGTGCTCAGGACAGAGTCAAACCCGAACAGCATCATGGGCAGTCGGCGCATCGTCGAATAGACGAAAATCCATGTCAGTAAACCAGTTACGCGGCAGTAAGCCCCGATGGTCCAGGCCAGTATCAGAATGAACCCAATTCCGTAAACCGGGCCAGTGAGTGATTGTGGGATAAAATCCCAAAGACTCCATCCCCAAGGGATTGTACTATTTCTTAAGCCGATTGCGTCGGCCTTTGGCAACCAGCCTTCAGGGCCAAACCAGTCCGTGAAATCAAGGCCTATGACGATCCAGTTCCAGGTCGCAAAAAGGCCAAGTATCAGTCGGATCGGGCCGAGCATGGTCCCATCGACCGGTCTTGTGATGAACAATCGCCACTCTGACCACTGTTCGTTCAAAAATCGGCCGGGATATTGGGCGGCTTGTTGGAAGATCAGTCGCATTTGAAGGACCCCAGTGATTCAATCGGCGTATTGAATTGTTCGGTATCAAGGTCTTTGAGTGTCAGTAACTGCCCCTGCCTCAAGGCGTTATCCAGCACAGAGGGATCAGGATGCCGGTGTACAAAAAGCTCGACGGATTCACAACCCGGGACACTCTTCCCAATGTGTCTGGCAAAAGTCCGAGCTAGAACTGGCGAAGGGCGATGGTTTTCCGGTGCATTCAACTGACGCTCATATTCCGACCAGAGTGAATTTGCGAGGGCTAGTTCGCGCTGGAGCCTGAGTCTGGGCCAGGTCTTGCGATCAGGAATCCGTTCTGTCTTGTACGACACCCGTCCATCTGCATCGCGAATTTTGAGTTTTGCGGTAATGATCGCCGTGGGAGCTGGCCTCGGCGCATAGAAACGGTAGCCTTGCCCCAAGTCGAAAATCTGAAAATATCCAAGAAACTTATTCGCCAGCGACTGTTCCAGAATGCTCGAAGGTTGGGCCGCTAATGCACCTATAAGAACGATCGCGATGTGAATCCCGACCAGGCCGGCGACAATCGAATGCTTCGTTTGATTGAGTTTCAACTGGTTGTCAGTGCTTTGGTTAGGAGTCATTTTGAAGGGCCTCTCAATCATTCGGAACAAGTCGAAAACGGTCTGAAATTCACCGTTCGGGATCTCCGTCATAATAGGTATCGTCGTTTTGGGCCGTTCTCTCTGCTGGTATAACCCGTCTTTTCCGAACTCGTAAATTTAGAAATTCATGAGGGAAGAATTTGAAATATAGCTCTGAAGAGGTAGACTGGGAACGTTGAGATAAATGTATCGTCTGAAACGGACAGCGTAAGGCTATGGGCTGCGTAAATTGAGTAAGCCTTGAGCATCGCGGCGGTTTGTCACAGACGAAGGTTCCCGGTTAGTGCACCACTCGAGAGGATCGTCACCCATGCAAGTTACATTGGCCGTTTTGCTGACACTGAGCGGACTGGGCTGTCACCACAAAGCCCCTGCCGTCAGCTATGTTGAGTCCTGCTACTCATCCTGCTACAGCGCACCTGTTGTTGAGAGCTGCTACACCCCCAGCTACAGCGCCTGCTATAGCTCCTGCTACTCATCCTGCTATACCACAAGCTATAGCTCCTGCTACTCATCTTGCTACAGCTCCTGCTACAGCGAGCCTGTCAGCAACTGCAGCCCTTGCGGCATCTGGGGCCAGTCACGCCCTAAAGGCGGCCTGTTCCACGGCTTGTTCAGCAAGCATAAGAACAAGTGCGCACCAGTTTCGCACATGGTTGTGGCTGAACCCGCCTGCAATTCCTGTGGTCCAGTTGTCACGGAAACCATCATGCCAAGCTCGCAAATGATTGCTCCTTCCGAGCAATCCGTGCCAGCCGCCCCTTCCCCACAATTGGCTCCCGTCGCACCTGCGAAACAAAGCTGATCGCATTTTTTGCGATTATGATTTTAAAATACGGACGCCATACCTGATCAGGTATGGCGTTTTTTTGATTTCTTGATAACTGCAAGGCGAGTCAAATAACATGTTTTTGTAGGCCATGTCCCCTGACATGGCGGGATTTGGCTTTGTTTTTTAAGGCTACGTAAATTCTTTTGGCACATTCCGGATTTCAGGGAGGTCTTTTCCAGTACTATCGTTTTCGGGCCAAAGGCCCGTGATTCTAAAGCCCAGGCCAACGGCCTGGGTCATCGCGAGACTCCAAAATTGCTTCCGGCCTGAAGGGCCGCGATATTCTCTAGCTATTAGGAAAGATATATCTGTAATCTTTTGACTAGTAAACACTTGCGTGCTGTGTTGATCGGTCTGCACAATGGTGGATTCGCGGCCCATCAGGCCGCAATCAACTTTTGGGGCTATACCAGTACCCAAGCCGCTGGCCTGGGCTGTAGAATCACGGCCCTTCAGGCCGAAATCTCAAACCTTAACAGAAACTAGTTTTATGTTATGAATTCTGAATCAGAACCGATCGATCAAATAGTACATACACGAACACTCTCAATGCCGTCACCCCGGAATCCGACATGAGCCTAATTATTGGCCCCTTCAGAATCAGAGGGGCATCAAGAAGTTCCGGTTGAAACAATTCTTGAACGCCCCACTGCATTGATTTCATTCACTTTACGACGATTGTCACTTCTTCAATGGGACCATCCAGATGTTCCGGAATTCCACAGGGTTGCCGTGATCCTGAAGGTGCAAAGGGCCAGGTGTGGATGGGTCTCCACCCATGCCTGAGACGGTGTTATCAATTTTGATGAGCACGTCTTTATGGATCAATTGGCCGTTCTGGCGAACAGTGATATGAGCTGGTTCAACTTTCTTGCCATTCTCAAAAACAGGAGGTGTGAACTCAATGTCGTAGGCTTGCCAGACAGTCGGCGCTTTGCAGGCATTGACCAGCGGTTTGGCGACTTTGTAGATGCCTCCACAGTCGTTGTCCTGGCTGTCAAGCCCATAACTGTCAAGAACTTGCACTTCATATCGGCCTTGCAGATA
>CAMBZY010000112.1 GCA_945872325.1 Candidatus Kuenenia stuttgartensis
AGGATTCGAGCAGTGGACAGGTCTTGATGATGGCCTGGATGGATCGACCGGCGATTGAGAATACGATCCGGACGGGTGAAACCTGGTTTTATTCACGGAGCCGGAAATCGTCGTGGCATAAGGGTGGCACGTCAGGGCATATCCAGAAAGTGGATTCCATCCGTGTGGACTGCGATGGCGATACGATTCTGATCCAGGTCAGCCAGATTGGTGGAGCCTGTCACAATGGATTTTTCTCGTGTTTTTATCGCGAGCTAGACAAAAATCAAGACTGGCACGAAATCACCCAGCCTGTATTCGAGCCAGAATCGGTTTATAAGTCATAAATATCGAGAGTAAGGATCAGGCCGACGGATAGCAATTACGAACACTCCAGCCACTTATCCGTTCAAATTTGACCTTTGCGCTTTTCGATGGATGTGATAAAGATTTGGATTCGTCAGGGTATCTCCTGACCGAAGACGATCGATTCCAGGAACCAGCCACGAATACATAAGTGGATGATGTGCCTGCTCCCACGGAGGGGAACAGCCCATGCGATATAGCCCGATTTTCAAACGATTCCGCCGATCAACCACCCACCTGCAACTGGGCCCGATCCTCTGTCTCGTTCTATTACTTGATATCGCTGCACTTCCACATGCAACATCGAAAGCTGCAAGCATCATTCTGATGCCAGCAATATCGGTGGACAACGTGCAGGTGGACCCGATCGACGAGCCGGAGCAGCCTCCTCCAGATCTCCCGGCAGCCATCGAGCCTGGCGAAAAAAAGGCCCCTGCCGAGCCGATCGAAAAACCAGCAGCCAAGTTGACTGAACCTGAACTTCCACCTGCAGATTTGCCACCCGCCAGCGAGCCTGCCCTGAAGGCGGAAGATCCAACAATCAAAGCCGGTGGCCTTCAGCCGATCGAAACGCTGGACGATCCCATTCAGGCCAAGCCAGCCAAATCACTTGACGAGCCGGCTCAAGCCAAGTCTACCAAACAAGTTCCAGCACTTGCTGATGAAGCTCCACGCGACGACTCCGTGATGCGGACCCAGAACGAAGCCCCTCCACTTGGCGCCCCCGGGTCCAGCTCAACACCCGCTCCTTCCTCGCCCACTTCGCCCCCACCAGGCACTGCCACGGCTGGAGCTGACCAGAACGCTCAATATCGGCCCGGTGCTCAGGGCGTGGGAATTTACGTCGAAGTTGTCGGCCCTCCATCAGCGAATCTGCAACAGGAAACCACGTTCCGGATCATTGTACGCAACGCCATGCGTACTCAGGCTTTTGGTGTTATGGTGAAAGACATCCTGCCAGACACTCTGGAATTTGTCAAAAGTCAGCCTGAAGCCAAAAAAGAAGGCTCCACACTGGCTTGGGATCTCGGCGAAATGCCCATCGGTTCTGAAAAAACCCTGACCGTTGTAGCCAAGCCCGTGAAGGTTGGATCCGTTGAACATACCGCCACGGTGACCTGCCAGACCGGCACCCGATCGCGATTGATCGTACAGGAACCGAAGCTGAAAGTGGAGCAGTCCATCACACCAGCCAAGCCTTTGAAAGGCCAGCCGGTTCAGCTCAGGATTTCTGTCTCCAACCCCGGCACCGGCGCTGCCAGAAATGTGGCTGTGGTGGTGAAGGTTTCTCAAGGCTTGCAGGATTCACAAGGGTCGCGCGTTTTTGATCAGGAGATCCGCCGACTCGGCCCGGGCGAGCGTATGGAACTTCAGCCCCTGACACTAAGTACGGTGGGCGGAGGGGCCCAGACTTGCGAGATCTCGACCACAAGTGCCGATGTGGCCACGGAGCAGCCTACGGCGAAGTCGTCGCAGTCGATTGAGATCCTTGAGCCGAAGCTCAAGCTGACCATGACCGGCCCATCGCAAAAGTATACCAATACAGAAGATATCTATGAGCTGAACGTGCAGAACCCTGGCACGGCACCAGCCCGGAATTTGAAAGTGGCTGTTTTTGTACCTGATTCCAAAGGTGTTCGGCGTGCCAGTCGAGGTGGATTCCTGAACAAGGACAGTCGTAAGCTCGAATGGACGATCGACCGCGTGGAACCTGGCGAAAACAAGGTCCTGAAGTTCGAGTATCGGGTCGAGGCCATGGGCAGCTACCCATTCTCTGGAGAGATCAGGGCCGACAGCGGACTGATGGAGAAGCAGTCGGTCACCACTACGGTGACGGGTGTGGCTGATGTCGATTTTCAAGTGGCTGAAAAGTCGCGGATCATCGATGTGGGCGACTCCACGGAATATATCATCACGGTGCGTAACCAAGGCACCAAAGACGCCGTCAACCTGCTCATTTCAGCCATCCTCTCAGAAAATCTTCAAGTCATCGAAACCGATGGGCACGATGGCGAAGCGGCCAAGAATCCGCAAGACGCCAAGCAAACGGTCTTTCCCAAGATCGATCACCTTCCAGCCGGCCAGGAGCTGACTCTGGTGATTCGTGTCAAAGCCATCAAGGCAGGCATCTCTTCGTGTAGCGTATTTCTGCACCACGAGGATTTGGGCAGTGAACGACTCGAAAAGAAGGTCGCGACACCACGGGTGACCGACGGCACTCAAATCACCTCCAAGGCCACCAAACCACCGGGGCAGTGATGATGAACCATCCTAACGGACCAAATCAAATGCGGCTCGATCCCGCCCACGTTGAACCAAAACCAAGCCGTCACCGATTAGCCCTTGGCTTGACCCTTCTCGGCCTTCTCAGCTTGGCCGGTACCGGTGTGGGCATGGGACTTTACCATGTCTCGAACACTTTGATCTGGGATCGGTTCGATACCGTTAAGCCTGGGGTTTTGTACCGCAGCGGCCAACTCTCTGAAGGGCAACTCCGCGAGGCGATCAAACGCTACGGAATTCGCACTGTGGTGAATTTTCAGGTCAAGGATAAGTCGGTGGAGCAGGAATCGGCGATTGCCAAAGAGCTGGGCATATCGTTCCTGAACCTGCCCATGCCAGGCGATGGATTTGGCCAGGAAGAGCAGTTTCGCGAGGTCTTGAAGGCCGTTGACAATCCTGACCAGCGTCCGCTTCTCATCCACTGCGCTCGTGGCACTTGTCGCACCGGTGCAGCGGTTGCGCTTTATCGGTTCGAACGCGATGGATGGTCCATCGACGACGTTTCCGATGAGATGCTGAGACAGTCCTATAAACCAGGCTGGCTCTCAGGTTACATCTACGGAATGCTGGACAGGACGCCCAATATGGAGTTTCGCGATCCCGTTGAAAAGGCTCAGGCCTTGTCCGTTCAAAATGTGCCCAAAGCGATCGTTGGTCAGAAAGAACCTGTGAGTCCAGAGGTGCGCCGATGATTACGACTCTTGAAACGACCCACCATCTGGACTTGCAAGCGAGTTCCGAAACAGCTCCAGCAAGCATTCAAAATCGCCATAAATCACGTCTTTCAGAGGCCTTCGCACCGCTTGAGTCAGGCTTGAGAGACTCCATCTGGGCGGCCCACGCCATTGGGCTCGCCGTGTTTATGGCGATGGTCACAGTGTTTGTCCTTTGGGGAGCCACTCGACTCGAAGTCGGCTCGCAGGAAGCCCGCCTGGCCATGGCGGCCCGCGAGCCACTTGGCCCTGTCGGCCAAAGCTTTGGCGGACTTGATCCAGCGATTTACCCGGGCCCACTCGTCGCCATCAAGGCTTGGAGCATTTTTGAAGAACATGGCCCTGGCCAGCAATCCTTTCGCTGGCCGTCTGCCATCTTCGCCGCAATGATCGGCGCTTTTCTGACGCTTCGATCTGAATGGATCTGCGGCAAAACAGCGGCCTTGACGGTCGCCTTCTGCTGGCTCACCAGTCTGGCTGTGATCAACCGGTCTGGCGAATTCGGGCTCGATTTCTTCACAGGTCTGGCCTTGGTCGCAGCCCTCAATCAAACTATCGCGCAGAACGGAAGGCTTGATTACCGGATCGCTCTGGCCACTGGCCTGGCGTTTCTGTGTGGTGGCCTTCAGCCGGTCATTTTAATCGTTGCCGCTTCGATCATTCTTTGCCGCAGTTCCGCTGGGCTGACCATGCCGTTTCTGGCTATCGTATTGGCCACAGTCGGAGGCTGGTCCGCATGGGCTTTGAATGAAATCTCTGCAGAAGCATGGGCAGCGTCCATTGCTTTACCAGTCTCATTTCGCTCAGGTTCCAGCTTTGCAGTTCTCGCCCTCGGGCTTTGCCTGCCCACAGCCTTGGCGGCCCCGGCTGCACTGAGCCAGAAGATACGCGAGAACTGGTCCGAAAGCCGCCGAGATTACGTCAGTGGATGGTGGACCATCGCGGCCATGTCGCTTTTTGTCGGATCCGTGCTGCCTCAATTTTCCAGGGCAGCACTGCTGCCAGTCGTTGCTGGCTTTGCCGTAATCTCCGGGCATGTCTGGGCAACTGCAATCAGCAACCGCCGATTCCGGGTTCTGGGCTGGGCCGGCCAGTGGCTGTCGATTAGCACAGGATTAACGGTCGTCGCCATGGCTTGTGCGTTTATCCCCATGGCCATTTATATCAGCATGAGTATTCCCTATTACCGAGCCGTCTGCCTCATCTCCGCTCTGATTCTCTCCATCGCGTTGCTTGTCTGTGTGCGTGGACTCAGTCAGAATGATTCCTCCAGAAGCTTTATTGCTCTGGCCATCATGTGCTTAGGGCTGAAATTGATTCACGCGTCCATTTACATTCCTGAATGGAATTACCGCATGGGCCAAGGTCCCTGGGGCCGTGCGATTGGCCAGTGGGTGCCTGAAAAATGGCCGATTTACACGCTTCACGGATGGTCGACCGACCTTGCCTTTGCCACAGGCCGTAACTTTCGCCAGATCACGCATCCAAGATTTTTGCCTGATCCAGCCAAGTTGCCAGACGGTCGGCCCAATTTCATCCTGCTCCACCCAGCAGATTTTGAGCACTGGCCCAAGTCGGCTCCACCAATTGTGAAAGTCTTTGATTTTTATGACCAGTCAGGCCGAAAACCATCACGAGTTCTGGCCCGCACGGGACCAGAGAATATCGAGTGGCCAAAGTATCTTCGCAAGAAGACTTTATGATCTCCATGGCGAATTCTGAAAAATCGTCTGCCGAATTTTTGCCACGGATGGACGCGGAATGCCGCGGATGAAGCATGGATCCGAATTGGATCGATCACTGGGCTAAAATGGTTCTCATGGCTGAACGTAAAAAGGCCGCTCAATGATTGAGCGGCCTTTGATTCTTTTTTTCTTTTAATCCAGCAACCTTAGAATTTACGCACCGCCCAGCCATGTGGGTAACTGGCCGGCTGGAGGCAATTTCACAAGGCTTACGGACAGGATGTTTGGATTGGCTTTGAGCTGCTCCATGGCTTCCGCTGGCGGAGTGCTGTCCAGATTGACCACGCCAATGGCTTCCCCGCCTGGCTTGTCCGCTTCACGCCCTACGGACATGCCTGCAATGTTCACACCGTATTTACCCATGGTGGTGCCCATAAAGCCTATCAGGCCAGGGACATCCATGTGGCTGAATATGAACAGGGTGCCGTCCAGTGTGGCATCGAGACGATAATCGCCCAGCTTCACCAGCCGTAGCTGGGTCTTGCCGAACAGAGTTCCAGCCGCGACATAAGTCTTGCGGTCGCTGGTCACTTCAGCCTGAATCATGGTTCCGAAGTCGGCAGTTTCAGGCGACTTCTCTTCGACAATCGTGATCCCGCGGTTCTTCAGAAGGCTTTCAGCGGAAACCAGATTCACTGGCTCGCTCATCGCCGTTTCCATCCAACCAGCGGCAAATGCGAGCTTGATCAGGCGGGTGTTCTTCAAAGCCACCTCGCCCCTGAAGCTGAGCTTGATGCCTTGAATGGTGCCGCGATCCATCTGCGAATGCAGCATTCCCAAGCGGCGTCCGAGGTCGAGATAAGGCCTGAGGTCGGCCAGTTCGGCTTTGTCCATGCTCGGTAAATTGACTGAGAACCGAACCTGGCCCTTACCGAAATAGTCGGTCAGCAGATTGGCAGCTTCAATCGCCACATTGATCTGAGCTTCTTCGGTAGATGCTCCCAGGTGTGGTGTGACCAGCACTTTAGGATGCATCACAATCGGATTGTCAGACGATGGAGGCTCTGGCTCGAATACGTCGAAAGCGGCGCCGGCCACTTGCCCGGCGTCCAACGCCTCACGCAGTGCCTGTTCGTCGACAAGACCGCCGCGTGCACAATTGATAATCCGCACGCCTTTTTTCATCTTGGCGATGGTTTCCGTGCCGACCACATTACGTGTCTCAGCCGAAAGCGGAGTGTGCAGAGTGATGTAATCGCAGTGCTGCCAGAGGTCGTCCAGGCGAGCGATGGAAGTGATGCCCAGTTCAGCGGCCTTCTCGGCGGTCAGGAACGGGTCAAATCCGACAATTTTCATCTCAAAAGCACGAGCCCGCTGGGCCACAGCCAGCCCGACCCGGCCCAGGCCAATGATGCCCAGCGTTTTACCAGAGAGTTCCGTACCGGTGAATTTATTGCGATCCCACCCGCCATTTTTCATGGTGGCACAGGCAGGAGCGATGTTTCGGGAGAGCGAAAGAATCAGGGCCATGGTGTGTTCAGCGGTACTGATGGTATTCCCACCAGGCGTGTTCATGACCACCACACCGGCCTTCGAGGCTGCGGGAACGTCAATATTGTCGACCCCCACACCGGCCCTGACAATGGCCTTCAGACGGGTCTGTCCTTCGAGAACTTCTGCAGTCAACTGAGTGCCGGATCGAATCACAATACCGTCGGCCTCTTGAAGGGCTGCGATCAAGCCTGCCTTGTCAAACTTTGTGTTGACAACGACTTCAAAGTCCGGGTTGGAGCGGAGAATTTCGAGGCCTTCATCCGCCAGCTTGTCAGTCACCAGAATGCGATAGGCCACGGGGCAAACTCTCCTAGATCGATTTTTTTTGGAGCGAGAAATGGGTCAGAACAGATGGCATCAAAATACCAGTCTCTGACCAAATATACCATTCTTCGTATCAATAGTATTGGATGGCTTGTCCAAAAAAGGTCGATTGGATCAAGCCATCCCAATGGTTTTGATGAGTTTATATGACGATCTGAACCGCTTCGGTTCAGCTCTGTCAGATCGTTTTATAAGGGCTCAAAAGCACTCTCTGGGCAGCCGTTACGGCGATACCTGGCTGAACTGGATAGCCCACTTCGGCCATGACCATTTCGAGAGCGGCCAAGCCGGAGATCACATCAAGTTCGTCGGTGTAACCCATGTGGCCAATCCGGACAATCTTGCCCTTGAGCTTATCCTGACCGCCTACGGTGTAGATCCCGAACTTCTCCTGGAGCTTGTTGCGGATCGCTGAATCCTTCACACCCTCTGGCACCACGAAAGCCGTCAGGCCTTCAGCTGGTCGGGCTGAGAACAGAGCCAGTCCGAGAGCTTGAACACCTGCTTGACAGGCATCGCTCATGCGTTTGTGGCGGGCCCAGACATTCTCCACACCTTCAGCAAGGATCCGGTTCAAAGCCACCTTCAAGCCGATGATCAGGGTGTGAGCAGGCGTGTAAGGCGTATCAAATTCAACCATCTTTTTCCGAGCTGTTTTGAGGTTGAAATAGAAGCTCGGCGAATCAAAAGCGTCAATCTTCTTCCAGGCCTTCTGGCTCACAGAGACAAATGCCAGGCCAGGAGGTAGCATCAAAGCCTTTTGTGAACCAACGCACAGAAGATCAATGCCCCAGGCGTCCGTATGGCATTCCATGGCACCTATGCCTGAGATACCGTCGACAGCGAACACGGCATCGGTTTTGGCCACGACTTTGCCGATCGCTTCCACTGGATGGCCTGTACCGGTCGAGGTTTCGGACAATGTGCCCATGACGCAGGCTGTATCGGGATGTTCAGCCAAAGCGTTGGCCACGCGGGTTGGGTCCACAGGCTGGCCCCACTCGGTGTCGAGCATGACCGCTTCGATCCCATAGGCCTGACAAACCTTACCCCAACGGGCTGAGAACCAGCCGGCGTTCAACACCAGTGCCTTACCGCCCTTGGGGACGGTGTTTACAGCGGCAGCTTCCATGGCGCCAGTGCCAGAAGCGGTTAAGATAAAAATTTCGTTTTCCGTTTTGAAAACTTGTTTGAGGCCAGCCACGGATTCGACAATGTTTTGCTTGGCTTCGGCAGATCGGTGGTGGATGACCGGTTGGGCCATTGCCAACAGAACATCTTCAGGGACAGGTGCTGGGCCGGGGGTCATCAAGCGTGGCTTCTGCATCGAAAGGGCTTCCTTTGAGAGGATCACTATCAAGCTCGACAGCCGAAATCCGACTGCCATTTAAATTCAGGTTGCTCATTCATTCGGCCACGTCGCACATCGACCATCGACCGTTTTAGCGATCCAATTCTGGACTGAATTGTATCTTTTTCGGATCCGCTTGGGGAGTCCCCACATGTTTTTTGAACGAATACATGAGCACCGACGAACAAGGATCAGTGAGCTGTCAGATGAACCAAAACTAATCCGCAGCGCGAGCAAGGGCCGAGCGCCCCACAAGCTATGATGGTATTTAAACATCCTTCTAAACCCCAAATCACGCTCAGAAGTGGATTTCTGTGGGCACGGTCCCCTGAGCTCGTTGTGTATCACATCCTCTGGGTAAAATTTGGAATGAAAGCATAACAGATTGAT
>CAMBZY010000113.1 GCA_945872325.1 Candidatus Kuenenia stuttgartensis
CACCTGTTTGGGCGGTCCCTGCTCATGGCTAGAAGGCTGGTGCAGGTCGGTGTTCCAATCGTTCAGGCCACGATGGGAATTGTTCAGACCTGGGATACCCATGTCGGGAACTTCCCAAGACTTAAGAACGACCTGATCCCACCTCTCGATAAAGCCGTTTCCGCCTTGCTCGACGACTTGAACGACCAAGGCATGCTGGATGAGACGCTGGTGGTGATGCTGGGCGAGTTTGGCCGAACCCCGCGGATTAATCCACTCAGCCCGGGCGATGTCCCTGGAAGAGACCATTGGCCAGCCGTCTTCACAGCCATGTTCGCAGGTGGTGGGGTGAAGGGTGGACAGATCATTGGAAAGTCTGATAACCAAGGGGCTTATCCAGTGACCCGCACGTTTGGTCCGCCGGATTTGGCTGCGACCATTTACAATGCTTTAGGGGTGAATCCTGCCACAGAACTTCGCGACCGGCTTGGCCGTCCGTTGCGACTCTGTACGGGGGATGTGATGACTCCGCTTTACACGGCGTCTGCGATTTGAGTTGAGTGGGTGGGTATAAACACAAACACCGAATCTCTCTTCTTTGTGTGAGAAGAGAATTCGGTGTGTGTTGAATCAGACAGTCTTATTAGACGAGTCGAATCAGGGCCCGAGGCCACCGTGTGTGCGGAACGGTGTTAAGTGCGACGGTTGGTCGAGAAACCAAAATCTGTCCCAGTCCTCTTGCGCCATCCGCAAATTTTCCGAATCCACGAGTAGTTGTTCTACCCGGTGAGGCGTATAAGCGGCATAGTGAGGCAAGGGCACCGGAGCGCACCCCTCGCCGACGGCGAGAGCGGCCAGCAACAGGGCTAGTACCGCGATTGGCTTACGCATTGGGCTCCTCCCATCAGAGCATCCTGCTTTTCCGTCGGTCTGCCCGCACTCCATTGCTGCGGTTCCGACATATTCAACCTATCGACCAGCACAACCGGCAGACTTGAACAACTTTACGGTTTTGCGGAAAGTTCGGATTAAATCAAAGATCCGGTTTCTTCTTTAGCTGACATCCGTCTCATGCTCTGGGGGCAGAGCCTAACGGCGATTCATCAGATCTGAAGAGATGATATGTGATGTAAAGAACTAGACAGGTACAAAATAAAAAAACTGGGCCACGGCAACGATGCCTTGGCCCAGCCGTTTTTTTGGTGTGTGTTACACCTGCTGATCAGCTATTAGGTGTTTCAGCAAGAGCTTTGGCATTGATCTTCTGGATCAAGTCTTCCATCTCTTTACCTGGCTTGAATGTCACCACATTCTTCGCAGGCACTTGCACCTTGGCATTGGTCTTTGGGTTGCGGGCAACGCGTGGTTTGCGACGACGAACTTCAAAAACGCCGAAATTACGCAATTCAATGCGGTGAGGGCTTTCCGTCAAGGCTTCGATGATCGTATCCAAAGTCTTTTGGACAATCTCTTTGGCCTTAAGCTGGGTCAGCTCTTCGGTGGAATCTGAAATACGCTTGACAATCTCTTTTTTGGTCACGGCCTGGATCTCCTCAAACCGTCAGTGAATTGGATACGAACAGGACACTCTTTGAACGACGAAGATGACAAAAATGAGAGCTTTTTTGGAGCCGGTTACTGGTCAGACCAGCAGGTTCCTACTCCGAATACTCCCTGGCTGACAGGGTTTCCCTGGGATATCTCTGTTGTTCGTCGTAAGGACAACAGACTTTGCCGGGCCATTGGTGGATCTCCCTCCAACACGCCCCTGCTTCAAAAACGTCATTCAGGTGCCGGTCCAGCGGACGACTTGCCCACAACCTAACTCCCTCAGACGTAAGTTCTTTCAATGTATTGACAGTCGCCGGCCCTGTAATCTCCGGCATGGTTTCTCTAAAGCCTGCACTGAACACGACTGGATCGATCATCAGTCGTACACCCGATTGGGGCATTTCTGAGTGGTATGGATTGATCAGCATGACACGACACCCCAACATTCTCAATTCTCTTCTTGATCAGGCCAGTTCGAACGATCAGGAGCCAGCTTCAATTGCTCTTGGATTTGCACCAAACTCCAGCTGGAACCACGGTTACAGCCAGGGCATTCTTCAGCAATCTCGTCCCAGTCTGCTCGTGATTCAAGATTCGCATTCCAAAACGGCCAGCTACGACATTGGTCAGGACGATCCTCATAAACCTGGCAGCCTGTGGAGTTGGACCAGAATACGCAGTCTCCGTTTGGTTTCTCGGTCAGACTAAGCCTGCCACGAGCCATCCGTAGGTGCCGCCGACCAAAGTCCTCAAGACTCAATCCAAATCGTTTCGCCAGTCGCTCAACCTCTCGCTCACCTACCCAGACAAAGCCCGGAGCACCTGTGCAGCATCGACCACACTGAGTGCATTCAAACTTCAACCCTTCAGAGAACCAGACTTGCTCAGACACGCTAAACCCTCTTTTGCAGAATCTGCTTCAAGTACTTATGTGTACCAAATTTGCCACTCAGAAACAACACCCAAGTTACTAGACTTATATGAATTTTACAAAAGAAGTTTTCGAGATATTCCGTAAGTCTCTGTGTAATAAGGGGATATGCGGCGTTGTGTTGTGGCTGGAGGATGTGGCGTAAATATTCAAAATTTCTACAAAAAACGTATTGACATAGACTTGTATCGTTAAATTTGTCTCAAAAATGAAAGACGCTTTATCATTATGGGAACAATCGTTTTTCTAAACTTTTAGCCGTCTCATTCTGAAATCTGGATTCTAAGTCTGAGATTTAGGTCGTAGCCGTCCCCCGACAGGACGGGCTTTGACTTAACGTACCCCAAATTCGCGATCCGCTTTCTGACGAGGCTCAAAATCGCTCGGAGACGGTGCCTGTGAACTTGGGTTCGCAAGCCTGACTTTACGTTCCTGAGAGTCTACCTCTGAAACGACTTGTGACCACTCTTTCAAAGTCTTTAATGGATTGGCTTTAGATGGATCCTTTGCATACGATTCACTCACGTCAAACAAGTTGTTGTCACCCGTCCAGCGCACGGGTAATTCCTCAGGAGTCACAGGACTTTTAACAGTCAATAAATCGCTTCCCTTAAAGAGACATCGCGATGCTTCCAGAGCCACTTTCTGGTTCGTTACATCGCCACGTATTTCGATAAGTCTATCTCCTATAAGACTTAAATGGTTGAGCTCAATCCTCGCACGATTCAGATTCAGCTTTGCGAGATTCAAGCTGATCAGGGCTGATTGACGAGCCTTTGCCTTCGATTTTGCTGGTGAGGCAGTCATATCAACAGCCTCAGTCAAAAGACAATCGTGGATTTCGATCTCCGTATCCTGCAAAATCTGGGCATCAATCGCTGGAGTAAATCCATGAACCCACGTGTCCCTGATACGAAATCGCCTCGAACTGAGCTGGAACGCGGTTCTAGACCCTGCATCGGTTTCGCGCAGAATCCATCGGCATTTCTCGATCGTAAGTTCCCCATATGACATCACTAATGGCGATCCTGTGCTCTGGCCTCTGGATTCGATCAAGAGATTGATGAAGTCAAGGCTCGAATCAGCTCGGACTTGCAACCCTTTTGTGGATTTCGAAAGATCAAGAATCACTCTGGGAAGATCCTCGCCCTTACCGCTGATTTTCAAACGAGTTCCAGCGATTGGAGAACTGTCGGTCACTGTCCAGACCCAAGGCTGATCCCGATCCTCCACCAGAATCTCTGCCTTTTTGCCTGACACACGTCTCACAGCCTCCGTCAGATCGTCCATCAACTCATCCTGACCATCCGCAAACCGGATGGTTATCCCTCTGATAACAGAAGGTTCCGGAGTTTTTGGGGCTGGTGTCAGTTTTGTTTTGGCAGTCGCTTCAGGCGCTGTGACAGCGTCCGGCTGGCCTTGGCTTGTTCGAAGTTCAGTTCTGGCCAACCAAATCGTTCCTAACAAGATCGCAATGAATGTCAGAAGACTAAAACCTATTGCAAGTAATGGGTTACGCCCGTTTTTAAACCGTTTTTCAGCCGTTTTTCGTTTACTGTCTAACCGGTAGGGTAGCTCTAGCGAATCTGCTCCCAGATCGATCTGGATTGCATCAGGGTCAGCGCTGCTCCCAACCACTCGATTTCGTTCAGAGTTTTCACCGTGCCACGACCGTTCTTTGTCGGCCAGATTCCACCCCTCTTTGGGGTCGATCACCGAGCTCGCAGGCATTTCGATGGTTGTCGACTTTAAAAGTTCAGAGGTGCCTGTCAATGCCTCGCCAGTGACCAGTGGGCCAAGCCTTTCAGCAAGAGCTTTCGCAGTCTCAAACCGCTCCTCAGGCTTCTTTTTCAAAGAAATATTGATAATCTTTGCCATTTCTCGCGAAAGCCCTGGAACCAGATTCCTGATCGATTCAGGCTCGCGCACCTGGTGTGCGTAAATCTTCTCAGGCAGACTCCCGGCAGGAAATGGAACCTGACCGCTTAACATATGGTAAAGCGAGCACCCTAAAGAGTATAAGTCGCTTCTTATATCCACTCCATGAGAATGCCTGGCCTGCTCTGGCGAAATATAGTCGAAGGTGCCAACGGTCGACCCTTCGTTGGTTACCTGAGCTTCCTGCTCCTCAAAAATGGCCAGCCCAAGGTCGGTCAGTTTGGCGCGACCTTCCATATCAATCAAGATGTTACGAGGATTCACATCCCGGTGAACCATCTTTTTTTCGGCCAGATGCTGAAGCCCTAAGGCTACATCGCGGCCAATCCGAGCCGTCTGTGCCACATCAAGTCTGCCATGTCGGGCAATCAACTCGGCCACTGTTGGCCCTTCAATATATTCCATCACAAGATAGGGCGACTGGTTGTAAATGCCTACATCGTAGATACGTACAAGGTTTTCATGCTGAAGCTGCCCACCCACTTGAGCCTCTCGCTCAAAACGGGCGAGGGATCGTTCGTGGTTGATTCGATCAGGATTCAGCACTTTGATCGCCACCAAGCGGTTCAACCGCCGATCCCGTGCCAGAAAAACGCGACCCATTCCACCTTGGCCAAGCGTGTTGATGAGTAGATACTTTTCGATGAAAAGACTGGCTGTGCGGCGGGTTAGTACGCGCTGGGCTTGCCAGAGTGTTAAAAAACCATGGTGGATGGCCAATCGTGCCAGCCGGTTGTCGATCTTGTCAGAGGTCTGCTTCTCTTCCGGAATGTCTGTGAGGCATCTGTCCAGTTGCTCGACCGTCAGCAAGTGGTGCTCGAGCGTGTCTTTCCAGAAAATCGAATTTTCCGCGATCTCGCGGGGCATATGTTTGGATACCAGTCAATGGTTCTTTGATTCAATCAAACCTGTCTAATCATAACAGGCTGTAGTCGTTAGGTCGAGACGCCTGAGCCGCTTTGTTACTGTAGGGTGGGGTGAAGCCCACCATTCGTGGAGCGAACGGATGACGTCGATTTACGATCAATCGCGGAGGGAACGGATGACGTCGATTTACGATCATTCGTGGAGCGAACGGCTGTCGTCGATTTACGATAATTCGCGGAGGGAACGGCTGTCGTCGATTTACGATCATTCGCGGAGGGAACGGATGACGTCGATTTACGATCATTCGAAGGAAAGGTGGGCTTCACCCCACCCTACATGGTCCGCTTTGTTCCTGTAGGGTGATCGCTTTTTAGCTTCGTTCTCTTAAAAAAATATCGAAATCAAGCCTGAGCTTGCGACTCGACAATCACGCTGTTCGATGCCAAAGCCTCTATCACCATACCAGAACTTGAGTTCGATGCATTCGATTCGCTCGAACCGTTGCCATCTCCATCGCTTTCCGATCCATCCTCACCCGGTTGGCGTACAAATTTTCCTGGCCCTACCTGTGACCAAACCACCGCTCGATCGGCCCCACCAGTCAGCATTTTCATCTCGGCCAGGGTCACCGTCTTCGGCTTGCGAGCCTTGGTTCTCGGCTTCTTCGCTTTCCCAGTACCGGTCTCAGAAGGATTTGAGTCTGATTCCGATGGCTCCTGTGTCACTTGCGACGAGAGTGCTAAACCCTTTTGGGATAAGCTCGAAGGTTGAGTTGTGGCCGTTGACAGAGATGTTCCTGATGGAGTGGCTGACGGCTTGGTTGCAAACAGACGAGGCCTCCGTTCAGGGGTCATCGTCAGCCATGCCATGACTCCCAAATACCAGGCCACCATGTCCGGGTTCACACTGTGAAGCATCCAAGCCGATGTGGGGGTGAGTACAGAAACAAAAAAGACCCACGGACCGGTCCATCTCGGTTCAGACTTCGCGCTATTCATGTCGCTCGATGCTCGCATGGATCTCGCCAGTCTAAGTTTCCATCTCACACCGATTGCTCGTGCCACGCACCAACATGTGTGAAATCCCGATACCTCAAACTTCGGTTGTTGTGCTGCCCGAGGTTTGACCGTTGTGGCCTGAAGCCGATCCGATTCATCCGCCTGTAGGACTTGTACGCAAAATCTCAGCCGCACCCTGCTTCAAAAGAATTTCTGCCAGTTTTTGACCTAAAGCTTCTGGATTCTCAATCTGCCCCTCGCCTTCACCCTCCACCATGGTTTGTCCATCAAGCGAGAAAACCCGTCCTGAAAGGCTGAACTTATGATCCGAAGTCACTCGCCCCCAAGCAGATAGAGGGATCATGCAACCACCTTCCAGAAGTCTTAGCAAGTGCCGTTCTGCTATGACTGAAGCCCTTGTGTTCAGGTCATTTAAGGGCATCAAGAGCTGGCAGGTTCCCAGATCGTCAGACCGACATTCCACCCCCAATGCCCCTTGGCCCACGGCTGGCAAAAACGCTGGAGGTTCAAGTACTTCGGTGATATTCTGATCAAATCCCAACCGATTCAGCCCAGCACAGGCCAGAATCACAGCGTCCATCTCGCCTTCGATCGCTTTGTTCATCCGGGTCTCAACATTCCCCCGAATCGGCTCCACAATCAGGTCAGGCCTGAGATTCAAAAGCTGCGCCTTGCGCCTGAGAGAACTTGTCCCAACCTTTGCGCCTTGGGGTAACTGTTTAACAGTCTTATACTTGGGTGAAATAAGAGCGTCGGCCACCTGTTCGCGGGGCGGGATGGCACCGAGCGTGAGGCCGGCTGGTTGGGAGGTGGGCAAGTCTTTTAGGCTATGGACGGCAATGTCCACCTCCTGATCGAGCAAGGCTCGTTGAATCTCTTTCGTAAATAAACCCTGGCCACCCACAGCCGCCAGGGGAGAATTTCGATCGCGATCTCCGGCCGTTGAGATCTTGATCAGCTCGACATTCAAACCAGGGTGCTCTTCAATGAGTCGATCACGGATAAACTCTGCCTGCCAAAGTGCTAAGGGGCTTGATCGCGTTCCAATTCGAACCGTTCGATGAGCGTTTTTCATTACAGATTCGGGCTTGATGATCATGATTCCGCTTCCAAAGTTCGGGCCATGGTGGCAAGGTAGATGGTCTTCGCACCCGCTAGCTTCAAGGCCCGGGCTGCCGATATTGCAGTTGCACCAGTCGTCAAAATGTCATCGACCAAAACCACGGTCGAAATTCTGGCAAGCTCGTCAACCGCTGATTTTGTGACTTGGAATAACTGGGCCGTTACCCTAAATCGCTCTTCAGTATACAGATCCGAGAGGTAAGGTGTCGCCCTTGAGCGTTTCAAAAAGTTGGCAGATTGGCCTCCCGCTGGACTCCAGTTCTGAGCAATTTTGGATGATAGAAACGCTGATGGGTCATGACCTTCAAGAAATCTACGAGACCAGTGACGAGGTATCGGAACGATCCAGCAAGGACCAATTTTAGAGGCCCATGCCGAGTGCAGATCCCACCACAGATCCGTCAAAAACTCGGAGAGCCACATCCCATGCTTTTTTTTCCCACTCAGGCAGGCCGAACGAATCGATCCGGAATAAGTCGCTAGCGAACGTGCTTGAACCCAAGGTAATTTTGTTTGCGTTCCGACCGGTTTTGACAATTTTACAGAGTGGCATCCTGCTGCGTGTGAACGGTTTGGGGGATTCGCACAGACAGGGCACCATTGGTCTGTCCACCACTCGACCTGACTGGTGCAAGTTGTGCAGGACCATCCATTGAGAGCAAATCCTTGGCATTCGATACAGATACTGGGTGCAACCAGTTCGCTGAATCCTCGGACGATTTCAGTTATCTGGCAAATTCTGGCGAAATCCTGGGCTATGGACCGGATTGTCTTCATGAAAGATTACAATCAGAAACATTTGAATTTAAAGAGCTTGTGTTGGACGATGGCCGTAGGCCCGATTCTAGATAAGCCTCAAGCTGATTCTTTAAATTCGCTCTGGCCCGGGTCAAAATCGACTTCACAGCTGGTTCGGATCGCCCCATCACTTGAGAGATCTGTTGATATGACATCTCTTCAAATTTGTTTAATACAATGGCGAGCCTTTGATCTGCGGAAAGCGTTTGGATCGCCTCCTGAACGATTTGCGATAGCTCCACACTTCGCATCCTGGCGGATGGAGTACCTTCCCCTGAGATCGCATTCAGTTCAAGCACACCCAGTTGCGATGAATCGCCTTGGAGCGGCAGGTTCTGAGATCCTAACGTCTTATTCCTAGATCGGTTACGAATCTGGTTTACAGCCAGGTTGTGGGCGAT
>CAMBZY010000114.1 GCA_945872325.1 Candidatus Kuenenia stuttgartensis
CGGATGACTTTATGGCCGAGGGCGGTGAGAGTTCTGGCCAGCGATTCGCCGATGATTGTGGACCGGATGTGGCCGACGTGCATGGGTTTGGCGACATTGGGCGAGCTGTAATCGACGACGACGGTTTTGGGTGTGGAGGGAGTTTCGAGACCGAGTCGATCGTCTTTAAGGACGTCACTGAGCAGTGTTTCGATTTGATGATCGCGGAGTCGGACGTTGAGGAACCCTGGGCCGGCGAGTTCTGGCTTGTCGGCCATAGGTTCGAGGTCGACGGCTTCGGCGACTTGCGTAGCGATTTCACGGGGGTTGCGTTTCGAGGCTTTGGCGATGGCCATGGACCCGTTGGCTTGATAGTCGCCAAATTTCGGGTCGGTTGCGGGACGGACGGCGTCGGCGAAGGCTGGTCGTTGGGATTCGTCAGCGATGGCCAGAGCGAATCGTTGGCGGAAGAATTCCAGAACATTCATGAGAGGAGTCGGGTCCCGGTGGGTCTGCTAAAGCGCACTTTTTTTAGGTTGGGTCGATCGCGGCTGGGTCAGCTGATTTTGAGGGTCGCATCTTTCCAGTCGAGTCTTGGAGCATCGCCCCAGACATCTTCAAGGTTATAGAATTCGCGACCTTCTGGAGAGAAGAGGTGGATGACGACATCGCCGTAGTCGAGGAGGGTCCAGCGGCCGGTTTCGGATTCTTCGAGGCTGTACTTCGCTTCCTTGAGCTTCTTCATCTCAAGCTCGATCTGGCCGGCGATGGCGTTGGCCTGACGGCGGCTGGGCACGGTGGCGACGACAAAAAAGTCGACCATGCTGGTGAGCTTGCGCATGTCGAGAACGAGAATGTCCTGAGCCTTGCTGTCCTGAGAAAGCTGGGCGGCCAGACGGGCCAGTTCAAAGGCTTTGAGCAGGCGTGCGGGGTTGGCGCGGGCCACGGCTGAAAGCTGGACGGGATCCTGGGAGCCGGCAATTCCACGCATCCGGATCGGCACAAGCGGGTTGGGCTTAGCGGCAGTGGTCGTGCTTTCAGGGCTGGTTTCGTCGGTGTTTAGAACTGGGTCGGCCATCTATATTTCTCGCGGTCACGTCGTCAAATCACCTGGGAGGATCACGAAAGCTGCGACCTCGTCCAAAAGCGAATGGAACAGTTTGGAACCTCCATGATATCAAATTCCTGTCCAATTGATGTAGAGGAAAAGCTGGCTTAGGGGTTTCAGGGTTGAGATGTGGAGTGCTGGAACCGTTTTTTTAGCGATCGACAGGGCTATTCGCGAAAGTCTGCCTGACCGTTGGATCAGGACGTTGGCCATGGATTTGAATGGATCAGGGGGATGGCAGAGAGTTTGGAGCGAGTGATAGTACGCTTGCTGAGCCGTACATCACTTGAATATTCAGAACGGTAAAAAAAATGGAAAAAAAGCGAATGTCAACATCATCCAAAGGGTCGAGCGATCCAAAACTAGTCATAAATGACATCAAAGGGCAGGCATTTTCGCAGGTGATGGCGGATGTGGATCAAAAGCGGGCCGTGAAACTGAGGAACGAATACGGGCGAGTGGGCTGGCTTTTGAGCTGGTACCCGCAGGAAGACGATTTCTGGCTGGTGCGACTGAGCAGCCCGAATTATCAGGAGACGGTGGAAGCGCTCGGACAATCGCGGTGCCTGGCGATTGATTCGGCCACCCGGCACTTGCTCGACCTGTTGCATCATCAGGCCAATGACTCGTGTAAAAATCATAAATAGGTTGTGTTTAATCAGATTGGAATAGATCAAGAAATCGTTGAAATAGAAAGCGAATCAGGACATGCTTAACCCGCGCCGAAATTCAGTTTCAAGCATCGAAATGTCGGTTTTGGACAGCTTTTCAGATGCAATCAAAAAGCCATTTGAGGAGCGGTTGACGGATTTCAATCAGCGCAAGTCGGATTTGATCCAGATGGTGAGCGATGGGGAAATGACGGTTAAGGCAGCTCGAAAACGGGTGGGGGAATTGGCGGTGGAAATGCAATCAGTGGTGGAGGCTACGGTGAACCAGCAGAGGGGGCAGGGATCTCCATTATCTCAGAAGTTAATGGAAT
Source organism: Candidatus Kuenenia stuttgartensis (assembly GCA_945872325.1). Lineage (GTDB taxonomy): Bacteria > Planctomycetota > Planctomycetia > Isosphaerales > Isosphaeraceae > QWQI01. The sequence goes on from CAMBZY010000114.1 coordinate 2,070, forward strand.
CGGTGAGGAATCGTAAGAAATCGAAATCTGCAGAAGAATTACAGGGCGAGATTCTGGACGTGATGCAACGGAATCTGGTGGAGTTGCAAATTACGAACAGGAAGTCCGAATTTGAGGGTAGGACTTATTTGAAAAATGGCCCGAATCAGGTGGCAACGGCATCACTGGAAAAGCTGTTTGAATACCTCGATGAATCGGAGATGAGAGAGGATCAGGCGGCTGTGGAGTGGGTGCGTCGTCAGATGGAACATTTGAAGCCAATTGTGGTGTCGCCGGAAATTCTGGACCGGATCGATCAGGCATGCGACAGGCCTGGAACGTTGAATTTGAGATTGGTTGAGAAATATCAAAAGGCGATTGCAGAACGGATTTCCGAGCCGGGATTTATTGAAGCGTTATTGGATCAGGCGATTGAACAGAATGATGCGAATGCGTGTTCAGCCGTGTTTCAGATTGCGCGACAGGAGTTGCAATTGATCAGGCCAGAGGCGCAGGTGAAGCTGATGGCCGTGATTGACAAATTTCCAAGCCAGGCGTTTTCAGATGCATTAAGGGTGGACCGCGATGCGAATCGTAATGCGGAGGCCTGTACAGAGCAGTTTCAGGCGATGAGTCTGGCATATATAGAGCAATCGGCGAGGCTTGAGGATGCGAAACAGCCATCGGAGATTGATCTGAAGCGGCGAATGGAACTGAAAGCCAGAGAGACATTGCCAGCCGATGAGCCGATTGGGCTGGTGATTTAAACTCGACGAGGGCTATGCAGATCAAATCGAAACGGGGCTTGCTTGTGAGCAAGCCTTATTTCTTTAATTCATAGACGCTCACGCGCGATTGGCGGCGTCCTGAATTTGCTGGGAAAATGGCTACTTCTGTGGCCCCTTCTGTCAGTTTTTCCATCGATCGGCAATAATCCCACGGGCCCATCAGGTGCGCTTGTCGGACGACTAAAAATCGAGCGTCGTGATTGGTAAACGCATCGTTCAGGTTTTTGAATGTATAGCCGGGGTGATTCGCATAAAACGGGGCCCAGCCTGTGAGATCAATGATCGGTTCAGTGGGGTTGCCTATCTGTTTTTGGAGATATTCACCGGCCAGTTTGTATCCAAGCGCATCGTTCCCAATCGGTTTCATAAACGCTTGTGCCTGAGAGATGCACCAGATGGAAGCGATCGCAAGCCAAATGGCCGGCCCGGGCTGGGCCTGAATTCCATCAGGAATCCACTTCATCCGGGCCAGAATTTGCATGGCACGTGAACTGACCCAGAATAGACCGGCGCCCGTGGCGATTAATAAAATTTGCGACGGAACCATGGTGTGACGCGGTGCGCAATAGCCCTGAGTGGCGTGCAGACGGATCAAGGCTACGGCTGATAGGCTTAATATAAATAGGATGAGCAGTCCGCTGCGTGCCGATGCGGCATTTTGGCGTTTCCATGTCAATAAACCAACCACGGCCAGAATCAGTCCAACAGTGGTGGTGGCTTCTTTTGTGGCTCGATAAAAAGCCGATACGGCCAAGGCCCAGGTTTCGAGCTCGGTCTGGTTTGGGTTGAGCGGTCGTTCACGCTCCACAGCATGTGCGGCGGCCCGTTTTTCGAGTCCGATCACCTTGGCAATGGCCGGCTTGGTGCCGATACTGCCTCGGGAAAGGATGACCGGGACACTGAAAATGGCCGTAGCCAGGCCCAGCATTGCGAGGACGCGGCCCAGTCGGGGCCAGTCGATTCTTGTGCGGGGCAGCAAAGGAGTGACCAGAATGGTCAGGCCCAGTGCGATGCAGATCAGAAGTCCCTCAGGCCTTGTCCAGTAAGCCATTGCGCCAGATACGGCGACACCGGCGAGCCAGCCGGGCCGGCCACGTTTGAGGAATTCGAGGGCAAAGGCGACGGACCAGCACCAGAAGTGGAGAAAGGTGCTTTCGCTGAGCGCGTCGGCCAGAATCTGGCTGGTGTGCGGAACGGCGTAAAATGCGGCCACGCCTAGCCATGCGACATGATCACCGAACAGGCTCCGGCCCATGCAGTAAAGCGGAATCACGATCAGGATGCCGTGAATCAACGAGGCAGTCCAGGCGGCATTTTGCCAGCCAACGGGCGTATCGGGCATGCCGACCATAGTCCAGACGGCGGCAATCTGGAGAGGATACATCGGGTGATCCACCGATCCGACCAATCCGCCCTGCCAGTCGCCTGTGGCAATTTTCTTGGCCTGAGTGGTGTATCTAAGGCCATCTGCTGAAATGACTTCAGCGCGGCTGACCCGCCAGACGAGAAGGGCGGTTACGGCCATTAAGAGCCAGGCCACGCGACGTGCATGTTCTGAGATAGTCATGTCTCTGGCTCCTCCGTGAACCGTTTTTTTGAGGTGTTGAAAAATCGAGTCGGTGTGAGTCTTGGTTTAGTCAGATTCAGGTTGGTCGAGTTTTGAAACCACGTCATAAGCCCAGTCACGGGCGTCTGTTCCGAGTGGTTCTGTGCCTTGGTGGAAACGGCTGGTCAGTTGGTGGATTGCGTTCCAGATCTCTGGGGGATAGCTGCCGAAACCGGCTTTGGCGAGGCGGGCCTTGATGGATGCCTCCAGGCGAACGACCCCAAGCATGATACGGAACTCTAGCCAGGGTCTGTTTTTGCGGAAATAGACCAGGCGGCTGTGGCGAGTCCACAGGCGGATCATAGGGGAAACAGACCGATTCTGCAAGGGCTTTTGGTGACAGACCGTTAGACTTGGTTCGAAGCAGGTGAGCCAGCCTTTGAGGCGAGCCCTGTGGCAGAAGTCGGTCTCTTCGAAATAGAGAAAAAAGTCTGTGTCGAAACCGTTTAAGTCGTGCATGACACGGGTACGGACGAGAAGGAAGGCGCCGGTGACCCAATCGACGGGCCCAAATTTTTGTGGAGAAACGATCTGGTAACGTCGGCGGGTTCGTGGTAAGAAAAGCTCCATCAATCCGCGAATGACTGTCGGAAACGTCCCCACGGAAGGCTGGCGTGAACCGTCCGGATTGGTCAGTCCGATGCCGATGATGCCTGCATTGTTGGTTGATGGGCTGGAATGGATCTCGTCGAGGAGGGCGAGAACGTGGCTCAACAAATCGCCTGTGACACTCACATCAGGGTTCAAAATCAGCAGCCATTGCCCGTTGGAGGCATGCCAGCCGGCGTTTACACCGGCAGCGAATCCTCCATTGGTGGGCATGTCAAGCCATTTGATGCCACAGAGTTGGGGTCGATCGGCGGGCGGATTGGTGGGCGAGTGATTGTCGACCACGATGACTTCGATCAGGCTTGTTTCGAACGGAGTGGAGGTTTGAATCGCCTGAATCTGGGCGATCACGTCCGGCCAACTGCCGTAATTGACGATCACAATGCTCAGTTTCGGAGTCTGGATCGCCTTCATAATCGCCTGTCTGAATGCCAGAATCGCCAGTTCTTGCGAGGTATCGAACGCCCGAATTTTGATCGTTCACGGATTATAGCAAAAACGATCGAGTCGGTGACGTCCACGAGTTCCAGTCAACTCAATGCCGGAATCATAAAATCACGAATGTTTCGCACCACGGAAGGTCGGCCATGACAAACTATTTTAGTGATTCTGCTCTGAATCCGACATTTTCAGAAATCAATCCGCCCATAGTTGGTGTGCCAGAGGAACCGGCACGAGTTTTAATTATAGGATCAAGGGCCGATTCCCGGCACACATCGCGACGGGTTCGGCTGACCGAGAACGCTCAGGCCACTCCGGTGATTCTGGGCTATGTGGATGCTGCCCACAGGCAGTCGAGAGGCCCTTTGGCACGCACTCGTCAGGTGGTGATTGATCCCGGTTGCGAGCCGGTGCCGGTGCTGGGAAGGCTTGAGGATTTGCCCCGATTGATTCAGTCCAGCCGGCCGACTCATATTGTGATTACTCAGGCGGAAGGCTCATTGACGCGTATCAGGCGGCAGATTTCGATGCTCCAGAATGCGGGCGTGAGCGTGGTCTGGATCGCTGAAAGTAGTCCGACCGTGGCCACCATGGCGGCCCATCTGTCGGCCCCGGCAGCTTTGCTTTTTCATACACGGCCACGTGCTGAACGGTTATTAAAGCGAGGGCTTGACATTGCGGCCACTGTGGCGGGCTTGATCGTGCTTTCACCGATATTGGCCATGATTTCAATAGGCGTGATGATCACTTCAGGCCGGCCGATTCTGTATAGTCAGACGCGGATCGGGCGGGGTGGACGGCCGTTTGAAATCTTGAAATTCCGGAGCATGAAACGCGATGCAGAGCGAGAGACAGGGCCAATCTGGGCCTCGTCGGCAGATACGCGCTGCACCCGGTTTGGGACATTTTTGAGACGGACGAATCTCGACGAATTGCCACAGCTTTGGAACGTCTTGAAGGGCGAGATGAGTCTGGTGGGACCGCGCCCGGAACGGCCGATTTTTGTCGAAGAGTTCCGCGAAATCCTGCCTGATTACGACCTCAGGCACGCCATGCCCGTGGGGATGACCGGTTGGGCGCAGGTGCATGGATGGAGGGGGCGGACGAGTATCCGCAAGCGATTGCAATATGACCTGGATTATATTCAGAGATGGTCGTTCTGGATCGATATCAAAGTGCTCTGGATGACCGTGGAGCATGTGGTTCTGGGAAGGATTACCTGGATGATACGTCCACAGGCTTGGTGGGAGCGGCGTCAGAGATGGCCTTGAGGAATGGTTGTGGGCCGGTGCTAACGGAGGGTGGGATGAATCATCAATTATCGAGAGAAACCCGCTTTATAATAATGGATTAGACTGTTTGAAAGAAAGCCATCAGGTAGCTCCTCCGGAGCCCAAATCAATGTGTTGTTAAATTGTTGTCCTTCGGACATTTCTATTAATAGGTGTCTCCTCCGGAGCCCGGAAAAAATACGTTTTGATTCCTAAATTCGAACCGTGGCTAGCGCCAAGACCGGCTAGATAAAACCAAACCAATCGAACCGGGGCTAGCGCCAAGACCGGCTAGATTTCATCAATCCACCCATCTTGGTTTGGCGATTCGTGATGCCCAGCTGATTTGTTTTAAATCGATTGCCAGTTCTTCTGGCGAATCTGATAATCCCTGGCCGTCGTGTAATAATGCAACGGGTGCAATGTGCGATGATAATTCGAGGGCCGCTGTTGATTCGGGAATTCCATCCGCATTGTCGCCGGGTACATGATTTAATATCACGCCTGCTACACGCGTTGGGCCTTGGCGTAATGCATTGACTGTTCCCATGGTATGGCTCAGGGTTCCCAGGCCACGCCTTCCCACCACCACTACGGGCCAGTCCAAAGATTCAATCAGACTAAATACAGTTTTACCGCCCTCGGCCATCGGGCAATGCAGGCCGCCTACGCCTTCCATTAAAATACAATCGACATTGAGATCCATCCAGCCTTGAATGGACGTTTGTACCGCCTGATAAAGTTCCGCCCATTCCAATCTTCGGCCTTCAGCGCGGGCCGCCACAGTGGGTGCGGCAGCTGCCTCAAATGTGATGGGACAGGCCAGTTGCAATATTTCTTTCGTGATCGGCCAGCCGGCCATTCTTAATAAAATCATCGGGTCAGAATTTGGCGAAAACAGGTCCGTCAAACCGGTCGCCGCAGGCTTGATCACGCCGACTTTAAGCCCCTCATTTGAAATACATCGTGCTATGGCTGCTGTGACCCATGTTTTGCCAACGTCTGTATTGGTGCCGGTCACGAACAGGCCTGGGAGTTGCAATCGCGAGAGCTTCATGGAACTAGTTCCGCAGCGATTGCATTTTCCATTTCCAGATACGACTCGATAAAGATATCGAGCATATCGTCAATTTCCTGATCCGTGGAGATCAAGGGCGGCAGGAAGGTGACGTTATGGCCCAGAGGGCGGATTAGCAAGCCTTTTGAGCGTGCGATTCGGCACATGGTTGCAGAGGGTTTCAAATGGGCCGGAAATTCCATTTGGGTGGCTCGATCTTGTACCAGATCGACGCCGATCATTAATCCACGCTGGCGAATTTCGCCAATAAATCTTCGGCCTATTAAATCACGGTCAAATCGTTCTGAAATGCGCTGGGCTTGTCGATTGACATTTTCGAGAATATGGTCGTGTTCAAAGGCATCCAGAACGGCCAGGGCTACGGCTGAGCCTAATGGATTACCGGTAAAGGTGTGGCCGTGGTAGAAGGTTTTGGGGTTGGAAGGGTCGCCCCGGAATGCATTATAGATTTCATTTGTGGTGACGGTGGCGGCCATGGGCAGATATCCGCCAGTGAGGCCTTTTGCAAGGCAGATGAAATCGGGCGAAACGGCTTCCTGTTCACAGGCGAACATGGTTCCAGTTCGGCCAAAACCGACGGCCACTTCGTCGAGAATCAGCAGGACATTGCGGTTGCGACAATGATCGGCCAGACCCTTGAGCCAGCCTTCTGGCTGGGTGATCATGCCTGATGCCCCTTGAACGATGGGTTCCACGACCACAGCGGCAAGCGTTTCAGCGTGCTGGTCGATCAGGTCTGTGG
>CAMBZY010000115.1 GCA_945872325.1 Candidatus Kuenenia stuttgartensis
GTTGTGACGGTCATGCCGTCCGTGCCACGCCCATCGCCGAAATCATAAATGATTTTACCTGGTGTGGTATCCCCATTTTCATCGAGTGTGCAGGCGATCAGAACGCGTCGTTTCCCACCATTATCAGACACATAAAGCGTTTTGCCATCAGGGCTCACCACAACTCCGTTGGGCTTGAAAGCACCCGTTTCAAGACGTGTGACCTTGCCGTTCGGATCCACTCGAAATACAGCCTCAAAATCAAGCTCGCGTGGCTCACTGCCAACATATCGTGGGTCGCTGAAATAAATGCGGCCAGTTCGATCCACCGCCACATCATTCGGACTGTTGAATTTCTTGCCGTTGTAATTGTCAGCAATAACTTCAATTTTACCGGTTTTCAGATCCGTTGCAGTGATCCGCCGATTCCCGCCCTTGTTCGCTCCCTCAGCCACAATCATACGACCTTTGGGGTCGAAAATGATTCCATTGGAGCGGCCAGAAGGGTTGCGAAATTCATTGACTTTTTTCGTCTTCGGGTCGAACTTCATGAGCTCGTTGCCAATATCTGAAAAATAAATGCAACCATCCGGCCCTTCGGCGCCACCTTCGGTAAACTCGCCCTCTCCCCAAAGCTTTTCAAGCTTTGTGCCGGGTGCAATCACACCTTGAGATTCGTCGGCAAGTGCCACTTCAAGTAACTTCAATTCCGCTGCCGATATCGGCGATTCGCTGGCTTTCAAGTGATGTGAAACGATTCCACAAGCACTTAGACTTGAGCAATATTCGAGAAATTGTCGGCGATTCATAGTGAGATCCTTTTCGATCTTTGGAATCATGATCAGGCGATTCCATTTTTCCTTGACAGGTCATGACTTGATTTATAATGACAAAACAGGTCCGATCATTCAACCTTTTCCGCAACGAATAAATCTTTGAGAGCAATCAAAATGCCTGCAGCAAAATCTCAACGCGGATTTGTTTCACGAATTCCAAAAGCACCAAACACGTCTCAGATAATTGCTTGAGAATGGTGTTGCGCTATAAGTCTTTGTCTCTGAATTCTCTTGGCCAACGGCTTTTTCTCTTGCGGATTTCAACAAAAGTCTCTACAACTTCAGGTATTGCCATCATGAATAGCCGAATCAAAATGGAAAAAGATCCAATGGGAAGCTCTGGTTCCGAATCGGAAGTCAACGAAGAAAAACTCGCGACAGAATTTGAAGCTCATCACAAGCGATTGATCATCGCAGGCACGGTGGGCAATGTTCTCGAGTGGTATGACTTTGCCGTCTACGGCTTCTTTGCCCATGAGATTGGCCATGTCTTTTTCCCATCCACAGATCCCGTCACAAGCCTGATTGCCGCATTTGGAGCATTTGCAGCCGGCTTTCTGATGCGACCGTTTGGTGCCGTCGTATTTGGTCATATTGCTGACAGCAAAGGCCGCCGTGCTGCCATGACCCTCTCCGTTCTGTGCATGGCATTCCCTACATTCTGTATCGGGATTCTGCCAGGATATGACACGCTCGGACCTGCCGCAGCCGTGATTCTGGTTCTTATGAGAATGCTTCAAGGGATGTCCGTCGGCGGTGAATTTGCCACCAGCCTGTTGTATCTCGTAGAGCACGCGCCCTCAGGCAGAAAAGCCTTCGCCGGGAGCTGGGGCGCAGCAGGGGCCACCGGTGGTACTCTGGCCGGTTCAGCCGTCGGTTTTATCATCAATAGACTTCTCTCGCCAGAGCAGGTCGCTCTCTGGGGCTGGCGGGTTCCCATGCTATTGGGTCTCGCCGTCGGTCTGGCTGGTCTTTTTATTCGCAAGCACCTTCCTGAAGAGACACATAAACCAGATCCAGCACAGGCTCCACCTATCGTGACTGCATTTCGCGAGCATTGGAGAGATATGTTTCGGGTTGCAGGCGTGATGCTCATGGGCTCCGTTGGATTCTATCTGATATTCGTATTCCTCACGACTTATCTCTCTCAAACAGTGAAAGTTCCAATTTCTCAAGCCCTGGAAATTAATACCTTCAGCATGATTGTTCTCATGCTGCTCATCCCATTTTACGGCCATCTGGCAGATAAAATTGGCCCGGCCCGAATTGTCGTGACGTCGGCTTTTGCATGTCTGATTCTGGCTTGGCCGTTGTTCTGGCTGTTGCATCACCAGAATCCATGGATTGATTTGATCGGCCAGTTGGGCTTTGTCATGGTGATTGCGCCTTATCAGGGTGCATATCCTGCGCTGGTGGTCCAGATGTTGCCAAAAAATGCCAGATGTACAGTTTTATCGGTCGGTTTCAATTTATGCGTCGGCTTGATTGGAGGCACCACTCCGATGGTTGCAAGTTATCTGATCAAAAAAACGCATGACGATCTCGCACCGGCGTGGTTCCTGATGGTTGCATCATTCATCACATGGATCACGGTCTACATGTGGCAATTGAAACTAAGAAAAGATCGCATTTCAACGATGAAAACTTCATCCTGAAAGTCTTTCAACAGGTCTCGAAATCGCAATGCAACAGAATGTTGATCCACCAAAGGCCGCTTTATTCCATGGGACTGACCTCCCATGGTCTTTTGTTGCCATTGATGAGACTTTGAAAAATGACGATTGTGCGGTTATAAAAGCCGAAGCCTGTACGCTTTGCTCAAGTGATATTCACACCGTCATGGGGCGGAGGGTTTCACCCACTCCTTCTGTGCTTGGCCATGAGGCAATTGGCCGTGTCATTAAATTACCTTCGGAATGGACTTTGATTGATGTGCAAGGCAAGCCCATCGAAATCGGCCAGCGGTTGGTCTGGGGCGTAGCAGCCAGTTGCGGAGAATGTCTGTTTTGTCAAAATGCAATCACTCAGAAATGCACAAAACTGGTGAAATACGGTCATAACGTGCATCAAATCGGTCAGACTCCGCGCGGAGGGTTTAGCGAACGGATTGAAATTGTACGCGGAACGCCAGTGGTTGGATTGTCAAAAGAAATACCAGCGGCCATGGCTTGCCTGGCAGCCTGTGCTGGCTCTACAGTTGCTGCTGTATTAAGAATGGCCGGAGATATGCGACAGAAGCATGTTCTGGTCTATGGTGGAGGCGTACTGGGCGTGATTGCATGTCGGATGTCAAAATCGCTTGGTGCTGAAAATGTAATCTGTATAGAGCCCGATCAAATCCGCAGGCAGAGGGCGATACCATTTGGAGCCACACATGCGATTGATCCGAAATCAGATGATTTAAACCAAATCCTGAAATCTCTGGCACATAATGGATTTGGTGCCGATTATGCATTCGAATTCAGTGGGGCAACTTCAGCCTTTGAAAGTGCGATAAATTCAGTTCGTACAGGAGGTAAAATTGTATTGGCAGGAGCTGTTTTCCCAGCTGCTGCAATTGCGATTGAGCCAGAACAGATTGTCAGACGGATGCTGACAATTCAGGGGCTTCATAATTATTCAGCGATTGACTTGCAATCCGCAGTTGCATTTCTGGAAGCAGAATTTCGAGAATCACCCGAAGTTTGGGAAATGCTTGCAGGTGAATCGTTTCCAATCGATGAAATACAACTGGCATTTGACTGGGCTGCGGCAAATTCCGGTGTCAGAGCGATCATTTCGATGCAGAAATGACCATGGAACAGAGCCTGTCTGGAGATTTCATCAACACTTGAGTTAATGTGAGGCCAGCGTTTGTGACTTTCTCATTCCAATCAGCAATTAATACCGGTCGGTCGTTCATGGCGACATGCTCGACAACAGTCTGGCGATAAGCCAGCGACATGGCCGACCAGAAATACCTGATAATCAGGCTCAGCCGTTTTTTATGTTCGTCCAGAGTCTCATCTGGTAATAAAAAGGTTTCATAGGCGATAAACGCTCCACCTGGGTTCAGCCGATTGCGAATCAGATTGAAAAATTGGTCAAGATTTTCCAGGCCGAGATGATGCGCAGCGAGTCCAATATAAATCACATCGTATTTTTCTTCACCAGTGGCCAGAAAATCGAGATAGTCTGATTCTACAAGAGTCTGATGCGTAATTTGAGAGGTGTTTCGAGAGGCCTCATTTAAGGCCTGAGAGCTGGAATCTACGCCGGTGTAATTCACATTTCGGAAATTCTGAAGAACCCCGGCTGTGGTGGATGAATCACCACAGGCGAGGTCGACGAATGAAAATAAAATGTCAGTTCCAAACTGCTCAGAAAGCCATTGATTCAGAGCCGTGGCAGCCATGCTGTGCCAGAGATAGTCGTGCTCAATGATGGCTTGATAAGCTTTCCAGCTCTTGGTGAAAAGCTCGAAATTCTGAGAGTTCTCAGCATTCATTTGGAATCACTATCCCATGATGGATTGCGATGGATCCGTGAATCAGCATCCATTTTTAATTCCAGATCGGATTTACCGGCACGAGGAATGGTGACTGTAGTCGCAAAATTTGACCCATCCGTCTTGGTATCAAGAGCGACCTTCCAGCCCTTTTCTTTCGGTGTTTTTAGGCCAAGCTCTTCAAAGGTTGCAGCATATTTCTTATTTTTGCCTTGATAAGTCTTTTGAGCTTCGTAAACATCCATCAGCCACCAGCGTGCTTGCTGATCTTCGGCAATCACAGGCTTTTTAGCCTCTTCCGGAGTGTTCACGAACCGGACATGGCCCCAGGTTTCAGGCCGGTGCATGTCGATACGTCCCTGAGGGCTCCAGACCCAGTTATCTTCAGGGAAGCCGGGGACTTTTTTGTAGTTCCCGGCTTTGTCAACGGTGTGTCTCCATTCGACTCGCGAGAAATTCACTCGCCAGGTTTCTCCGGATTTTGGAGGGCACTGACGACCCGCAAATTCCGCCAGAGATGTCCATGGAATGGCCCATTCCACTGTCCATGCTGTGTCTTGATCGGTGGAATTGTTCAAAGTGCCTTCGACAGCAACCGCCGTTTTCAGGCCTGGCACTTCCCATTCGTTGAGAGCTGGGCCGCCGTCGCGATAGGCTTTGACGAGCCTTAAATCCCACTCGGTATTGAGGGCGTTAATTTCCAGCTCAAGGTATTGCTGGTTATCGCCATCGGGATCGATAAAGATCTCGAAATCGTTGTCCTGAAAGATGACGGAGTCGTGTTTGGTCAGAGTTCCCCAAACGTGGGGCTCTTCCAGACGTGCGGCGATGTAAAAATATTTTTGATCCCAAGCCATTTTCGCCCGGGTGCGGAAGCGTGGGGCAGGGCGGGCATCGCCTTGGATGTCAACAAAATCTTCGGTCCAGGGCGCGTTTTTCCAGACGTTGTCGTCGAGCTTGCCATCAATCACGGGTGCCTGTTGGGCCAGCAAGGCTCCATATCCTAACGGATGGACGACTTTGCATGACAAATTCGGGGCAACACGTAATTCAGGTTTGTCTTGAGCTTTAGTCTGTCCCAAGGGGATCAGAGCCAATACCGCGAGAGTCGGCCAAGATTTCTTCAGAAGAATTCGAGCATGCATGACGATTTGGTTCCGCTAGGTTCTGAGGTGATTTGGATGTGATCAGGTGATCCACCAAGTGTTAGATTCGTTAGATTTCGTCACAATAACCGAAAGCTGGGTGTCGTCAAAGGGCTTCCTGAAGATTAGGATAGGGGATCATGAACAAGAACTTGCCGATATTGACACTGATGTGCCATTTTGCCCGGGGGCCACAAGGGTGACGCCACGCGAAGTATTAGCCTTGATCCGTCAGCGGGAAGTGACCATCGTTGACTTGCGCTATATGGACTTTCCAGGCGTTTGGCAGCACTTTGCAATTCCTGCCGAGGCTCTCACAGAAGAGGCTTTCGAAGAAGGCTTCAGCTTCGATGGCTCGGCAGTCTCAGGCTGGAGGGCGATCAATGAGGAAGAACTTCTCGTTGTGCCTCAGTCCGAAACGGCTTTGATCGACCCGTTTCTTTCCAGACCGACTCTGGCCATGGTCTGTAATATTCAGGATCCGATCACTCACCAGGACTACGACCGCGACCCTCGCAATATCGCCCGTAAGGCTGTGGGATATTTAACGAGCACCGGTATCGCCGATCGGGCCGAGATTTCGACAGAACTTGAGTTCTTCGTTTTCGACGATGTCCGGTTCGGGCAGAACGTGCACGAAGGCTATTACCACCTGGATTCCGTTGAAGGCGACTGGAACAATGGTCGTAAGGAAGGCCCGAACCTGGCTTACAAGCCTCGCACTGGATTGGGCTATTTCCCGTGCCCTCCAACAGATAGCTTCGCTGAGTTGAGAACCGAAATCGCCGGGATTCTGGCCGAATGTGGCATTCCTGTGACGAACCACCATCATGAACTCGCGACTGGTGGTCAGTGCGAAATCGACCTTGGGGCGGGCGATCTGCTCCGACACGCCGATCACCTGATGCTGGCCAAGTATATTGTTCGCAATGCCGCAAGAAGGGCTGGCAAGACAGCGACGTTCATGCCGAAGCCGTTGTATGAGGACAACGGTTCAGGTCTGCACACCTATTTCTCACTCTATCGCGACGATCAGCCACTGTTTCCTGGCTCTGGCTATGGCGGGATGTCTGAACTGGCGATGTATGCCATGGGCGGTATCATTGCCCACGCACCGGCTTTATGTGCTTTTGCGAACCCGACCACGAACAGCTATAAGCGGCTCGTTCCCGGATTTGATGCCCCGACCAAGCTCTCATACAGTCGACGGAATCGGTCTGCGATTATTCGACTTCCGTTGCATAATCCGAACCCGGCCAGTCGCAGGCTTGAGTTTCGTTCGCCTGATGGTGCAGCCAACCCGTATCTGCTTTTTTCAGCAATGCTTATGGCAGCTATTGATGGGATTCAGAAGAAGATTTCGCCAGGCGATCCGCTTGACAAAGACATTTACGACCTCCGTCCGGAGGAGCTTGAGAACGTGCCGACCACACCAAGGTCGCTCGACGCAGCTTTGGATGCTCTTCAGAAGGATCACGACTTCCTTCTGAACGGTGATGTCTTTACCTCGGACGTGATTGACACTTGGATTTGGTACAAACGTCAGCATGAGGTTGAGGCGGTTCGAGTCCGTCCGCATCCTTGGGAATTCGCTCTTTATTTTGACTGCTGAGAACGAATTGCGAGAAGCGAACGAAATCAGGGTTCCGATCCAACAGCCACTCCAAAATTGGCAGAATTCCATAACGTATGATAGAATGAAGTAACGATCGCGAATCTTGGCTTTTCCAAAAGCCTTGACTTGACTTTGGGTTAGATCGAGTTGAGGCAAGAATCTCGATGTCTGTGGATTTCATAAACGACACTGTGCCCATGACAAAACCGCCGGGTGGATTTCGCGAGAAAGACTCCGAACGACGGCGTAAATGGGTCGAAGAGACCACTGGCACAATTCTGGACGAACCGCTCCCGCCTGAAGCGGATCAACTTCGCGGCATTATCGAAAATCACGTTGGTTATGTCCCTGTCCCGATGGCCGTTGCTGGCCCATTGGTGATTGATGGAACATATGCGAAGGGCGAATTTGTCGTCCCTCTATGTACTCTGGAGGGCACTCTGGTGCTCTCCATGACTCGTGGGATGATGGCCTTTGCACAAGCTGGCGGATGTCGAACGGTTCACCTTCGTCAGGAACTTTCGCGTAGCCCAGGCTTTGTGATGGACAGTGTGGTCGAGATCCCGGCTTTTATTGACTGGGTCAGACGCCACGAACCTTTGATCCGTCAAGCGGCGGAATCAACAACACGCCACGGCAAATTGATTCGTATCGAAATCGTTCCCCTTCAGCATTTTGTCATTCTCGACTTTATTTATGACACAGCCAATGCGGCTGGCCAGAACATGGTGACGATTGCCACAGATGTGGCCTGTAAGCTGATTCAGGAAGCGACTGGCCACAGGTACTATCTGGAGTCAGGCTACAACAGCGATAAAAAGCCGAGTCGCCGAAACTTTGCTGACGGTCGTGGTCATGCGGCTGTGATGGAAGTGACTCTACCAAAACATGTTCTGGAATATATGGGCGTCACAGCTCATGCCGTGATGGAGTTCCAGCAGATGGCACAGGTGACGAGCCATGCCATGGGTGGATTAGGAACGAACCTGCACGCTGCCAACGGTTTAACGGCACTTTATCTGGCATTCGGTCAAGACACGGCCTGTGTCGCTGAAAACGCGGTGGCCATGAGTCAGGCGATTCCGGCCGAGAACGATGGTCTCACCTGCCGGGTCACATTCCCAAGCCTGACGATTGGCACCGTGGGCGGTGGAACTCGCTTGCCAGCCCAGCGGCGAAACCTTGAAATGGTGGGCTGTACGGACGAACCATTCGCTTCCCGAAAGCTCGCGGAAATCATCGTGGCAGCCAGTGCAGCTCTTGAGTTCTCATTGCTTGCAGCCGTAGTTTCTGGAACTTTTGCACAAGCGCATGCCACTTACGGACGACAAAAAAAACGCTGATTTTGATTTGAAGGTTTTAAGCACAACTCAGGGAATCAATCCCTTTAAAAAGCCGCTCACAGAACGTCGTTCTGAGTTCGCTGAACGGCCAATGGGATTCGCTAAAGGTGCCTCGTCGGTCAGTGTCCGAAGTGCTCCGAAAGTTGAGGGAAGAACGTCGAGCCGGAATTCCGGG
>CAMBZY010000116.1 GCA_945872325.1 Candidatus Kuenenia stuttgartensis
CTGTACTACCCAAACTGCCGCCGCAGACTTCGAAAATTTTGCGAAGTTCACCGGCAGTCCGGTTACGGTTATCGGTCAGAATGTCGCACATGACCGCAACACCTGCTGGCCCATAGCCTTCGTAGATGATTTCTTCGAAGTTTTCGCCACCGATTTCGCCCGTCCCTTTTTTGATGGCACGTTCGATATTTTCTTTTGGGCAACTAACCGAGCGAGCTTTATCGATGGCGTAACGGAGCCTGAGATTCATCGTGGGATCGCCGCCACCTGTGCGGGCGGAGACATAAATTGCACGACAAAGTTTGCTGAATAGCTTGCCACGCTTTGCATCGACAACACCCTTACGGTGAGCGATGTTAGCGGAGTGCGAATGTCCTGCCATCGAAACCTGCTCTCCTTCAGAGATTTTCCGTTCAGGGGCGATTTCAAACCGACCCATGAGTCTCCAATATGATCTTTTTCGGCCGCAGATTCAAGGGTTAGGAGAGTTCTCCGACTTTACCTGCTTCGGCATCGTTTCGAGATTCGTCAGTTTGGTCTTGAGCGACTTCGCCAATTTCTCGCCTGATTTCCCTGGCTCCAGATGCTTTTGAGCTTCGAGCCAGGCGGCTTTTGCCTTGTCAAATTTCTTGAGTCGGAAAAGAACATCGCCTGCATGGTCGAACAAAGTTCCGTCTGGACTGCTCCGACGAGCGATGGAAATGGCTTTCTCAAGATACTTTAACGCTTCCTCAGCCTTGCCTCGCTTGTACAAGACCCATCCCAGACTGTCGAGGTAAGCGGAATTGTCGGGCTCTTCTGTCACAGCCTTGCGAATCATCGCTTCAGCTTCTTCAAGACGCTTGCCCTGATCCGCATAAAGGTATCCCAAGTCATTGTTTACGCCAATATCGTCAGGAGTTCGCTTGAGCAGTTGCTCCAACTCCATCTCACCTTTGGCGAAGTCGTCTGTGTTGACATAAATGACGGAAAGTCCTGAGTGAGCGACTCTTGCGAGTTCGTTGTTGGCTGGATACTGCTGGAGCAGGTTGCGATAGAAGTCGATCGCTTCCTGATTTCGCTCGGCTCTCATCAGAATGGATCCGACAAGTCGATTGAAGTCCGAATCTTCCGGAGCCTTTTTCAGAATATCCTTGCCGATCCTCACCGCTTCATCAAACTGCTTGAGATCACTCAAGATATAACATTTCATGCGTAATGCGGCAGGGTCGTTCGGGTCGCCTTTTAAAACACTTTCGACCGTTTCCAAGGCTTCTTTGGACTGTTTCGCCTGAAGCTGGAACTGGGCCAGTGTAACGAGATTACGACGATCTTTTTCGTTCGGAAACTTCTCGAAAAGTTCCTTCATCGATCCAGCCGCTTCAACATACTGGCCGTTTTCATAGTAGGTCAGTGCCAGCTCGCGAAGCGTTTCCGGGTTGGTATCGGCTTTCACGGCCAATGTTCTGAGCGTCACAAGTCGTTGCCACTGCTCGGCTTGACGAGCCAGGTAGAAAAGGCTGTTGTAGGTGGCTCGCTGGAAAGTTTTCGGATTGGCTTGAAGACGCTTGATCGCCGCATCGAGCACCGCTGTTGAATCGTCTGAATTCACTGCCAGAGCATCGATTTGAGGACGAAGTGATTCCAGTCCGCCAGGCCGGGCCATGGCTCGGGCCATCAGATCAAGGAATCCGTCATATTTCTTGTCTTTGATCAGACCTGCAGCAAGGGCTCCAAAGCCTTGTGGATCTGGCTGGATTTTCACCAGTTGATCGTACAGAACTTTGGCCTTTTCAGCCTCTCCAGCATCTCGATAACGATCGGCGAGGACAGCGATAATCCCAGGATTATTGGGGTTGGCCTTGTTCAACGCTTCGAGCTTCGGAACCGCTTCGTCAGCCCGTTTCAGACTTCCCAGAACGCGGGTCAGAAGCTCGTAAGGTTCGCGTGAAGAAGGCTTTCGGCGGAACGAGGATTCGAGTTGGGCGAGCGATTTATCGGCTTTGCCAGCTTCCAGAAGGCTGGTCACGAGCAGGACGGACATCAAATTGTCGTCCGGGTTGTAGCTCAGGCCTCGTTCAAAAGCACGTGCGGCAAGGTCCCATTTCTGAGTCGCTACAAAAACTCGGCCAAAGTTCAGGTACATCTGGGCAGGATCGTTGCCGAGGATCCGGTTGGTTTCTCCGGGATTCTCGTTGGAAGCCGTTTTGTCGTCAAGCATTTCCATCACTTTTGCAAGCTCTTCAGCCGCCTTGAGTGGCTGTTGAAGACGGCCTGCATAGAGCAAGCCTCTGGCAAAGTGGGCATACAGGGCGGCTTGCGACCTGGCGTTCAGCTTCGGGTTCGCAAGTGTTGCGGTGAGAAGCTTTTCGGCTTGCGGGAACTGGCCCCTGCGCTCGTAATAACTCACCATCAGCCTCAGTGTGTTGGCATCGTCAGGCTCGATCGCCAAAACTTTCTGAGAGATTTCAATGCCTTTATCTTGTTTACCGAGCAAGAAGTTCAAGCGACTGATGCGTTTCAGAACGGCCACATTCTGTGGGTCGATCACGGAACACTTTTCAAGAAGCTCCAGAGCTTCTGTCCACTCTCGACGGCTTTCATGAGCCCTGGCAGCCACAAACAGTTCAGCCATCTCGAGTTGGCGTTTGTCACCTACTGTTGCAGGATGAGCAGGGACAAAGATGGTGGGCAGATCATCCAGCATGAGACTGGCAGGAGTTGACGCTTGATCTTTGGCTTTTTCAGCAGGTTTATCCTGTGCTGAAAGCTCTGAGAGGGCCAGAATATGGGTGGCAGCTAACGCCAGGGTGCCGAAAAATCTTGACCAAACGTTCATGAAACCACTCCGAGCGTGGTGAAACTAGTGGATGTATATGACCTTTATAAGGCATCCGGGTTGAACTGACAATCGCGCTTAACCAATTAAGATGAAAAAAGCCTCGACCATAAGGTCGAGGCTTAGTGGTATCTCGAATAGATTCAAGCGGTCTGCCGAGTCACTCGGATGGTGGCAGAATGACGGCATCGATTACGTGAATCACGCCATTCTTGCATTCGATGTCGGTCTTGACGACCTTGGCTTTGTTGACCAGAACGCCGCCGTCAACAACGCTGACAGCAATTTCAGATCCTTGAACGGATTTGACTTTCTTGCCGTCCAATTTCACGACGTCAGCAGCCATGGCTTTGGCTGGGATCACGTGGTAGGTCAGAACTGCAATCAATTTGGCTTTATTTTCTGGCTTCAGAAGGCTTTCCACGGTGCCTTCTGGCAGCTTGGCAAATGCTGCATCAGTTGGGGCAAGAACTGTGAAAGGGCCGTCGCCCTTGAGTGTGTCCACAAGGCCAGCCGCTTGTACGGCTGCAACCAGGGTTTTGAACGAACCGGCTGCTACGGCGGTGTCAACAATGTCTTTTTCAGCAGCAAAAGTCGTGGTCGAAACAAGGCTCATCATCAAGGCAGCAAGGAAGTAACGCATCGAGTGTGAAGCTCCGTTGGAAGTGTCTCATGTCTGTTCGAAAGGAATTTTCGTTCACCAGACATTCTTAAATTAGACAAAGCGTTCAGATCGTCCATGGGCGATCGAATTGAACGAATTTTTAATGATCCAAAAGTTTTGATTCGTTCACTTAAGAGGTTTGAGGCTCATCAGGCCGAAAGCGTGGGTGAAGTGATCGGGTTCAAGATCTCCGTCGTAAAGTACGGGCCTGACTCCATAAAATGGGCTGGTCCAACAGAATGAAATATAGGGTGTGACTATGAGAAGCCAGAGCAGTTTGCGAAGATTGGGTGGTGTGCGCTGAGTCCATGTCCAAAGGCCTTCACCAAAGACGCAAAGTACGAATGGTGTGATGGAGAGCAGAGTTCTGCCATGTGTTGGGTAAAGTTTCAGGAGAGAGACTGTCATTAGGATGGCGAAACAGATCATGATGAGTCTGAATAAATCCCTTTCTCTGCGAATCAGGCAGATGGAACCGTTTCCAAGAGCGTACATGATCAGGAATGCCCATGCCAGCATGATTGGAGTGCTTTTGATGTTTGTAAGAAGGTGAAGCGGGTTGATAAGATTATCCAATAAGAGAGCCAAATTCTGAAGCGGTTGGTTCCATTTCAGGAACGCGAAGTCCCAGAATACCCAGAGGCCTGATTGTGGCGAGACTTGCCGTTTTTCGATTGCGTAAGTGATGATAAACATGAGCCCCCAAATGAATGTCATTATCCATAAAGGCTTGATTTTCTGAAGGTTATGCCTGAATGTGATCCCAAGACAGATAATCAGTCCCACAATATTGAATACACCAGCGATCGAGAACCAGGGAGAGATTGCAATCATCATGATTTCCCACGACACCCATTTCACCGATGAATCATGGCGTATTTTCATGAATATTCGTAGTACAAGAACTGAACAGAGCAAGTCCATTGCATAAGGCTTCATTTCCTGGCAGTAATAAATCAGGTCTGAATTGAAGGCGAAAAGGGCTGCGCTGATATATCCGGAACTGGCAGGTAGATGATCTTTACAGAACTTTGCAAACAGTATGAATCCCAGTGTTCCGCACAGGAATGGGATGAATCTTAATGCATTTTCATTTTGACCGAAGATCTGGTAAGTGAATCTTAATACGATCAGAAATCCTGGAGGCACCACCTGCTCGTGTTTTAATTGTGTCATCACATCGAACGCTGGCTGATCGAACACATTGCCGTAGAGGCTTGATTCATCGAGCCAGAACGCTCGACTCATTGCATAGCCAAGCGTCCTGATCAAAATGCCTGCAGCCATCAGTATCTGCCAACGATTGCGTTTCGCCCATTGACTGATCGCAACGAAATCGCTGTAAGTGATCGAAGGGTTCAGGTTTCGTCGTTTTGATGAGCCGGAATGGGGCATGATGATGGCTTCTCAAAGCCTTTTTTTGGATTCACAGGATCAGAACCAGTGCAGTTCAATCGCGATTTCGACACCATTTTTCCAGATTCGCGGCAATCTGTTTGTCGAATCAGCGACTGAAGGTTAACATAAAAGGCCTGCAAAAGCGTCAAGAAAATTACGCTTCCCACCGCATCTTCTTCGTCTCAAACCACTCCAACTGGATCTGAGAAAAATGCTGAAAGTCACCTGGTACGGCCATGCTGCGTTCAAACTGGAATCGCCTGAGCTTTCTCTGATTCTTGACCCCTATCAATATCCGGCGGCTGGTGGATATCTGCCGATCAACGATTCCGCCGATGCCGTGCTCATCAGCCATATCAACGACCGATATCACAGCCATACAGGTCAAATCACTCCCGGTTTTGAGCTGCTCAAAGCTCACGAATTTACTCCCGAGGGCGTGACTTTTCGAGGTGTTCATTTTCAGGCCATGCCCGTCTATGAAACGCCTGAAAAACTGGCGGGTGATGAAGTCACGGTGATTTATTTCAATCTGGGCGGGTTAAAAGTTGTGTTTTTAAGCGACCTGGGACATGCCTTGACCCCAGAGGAGCGTGCTCCAATCCAGAATCCCGACCTGCTCTTGGCATCGACTGGTGGGAAGCCGACAATTGCACTCGACGAACTGGAAATCCTGATCGACCAACTTCATCCGCGATGGGTCATTCCGATGCATTATAAAACCGATAAGATCAATTTGAATATCCTGCCGAACGAGGTTTTTCTCGAACAGACCAAGTCGAAATATGCATCGCAAATCATCAACAGCCCAACAGTTGTACTGGATCAAAGCCAACGGCTAGGCCAGACAGAAGTGATTGTTCTTCAATATTCGCGATAATTCCATCGAATATAAAAATTAAGAATTGCCGCGATTGCATTTCTTTTGCAATCGCGGCAATTATATTATTCAAGCCATTAAATTCATTTGATGGCTGATGGAAGTTCTTTGACTTCAATCTTGCGGATCTTCACCACGCTGCCTGGGTCGTGCTGCTGGAAGCCGAAGTGGCCGTCTCTCCAGGCTGGGTTGAAGTCTTGATATTCGTAAAGCAGGACGCCGTTGACACGCACTTTAATGCGGGTGATTTGCTTGCCGCGATACATTACATCCTGAACTTCCACTTCTTCTGTGTAGAATTCGTCAGGCTGGTGAGCGGCTTTGGCCAGGTGCACCATGGTGTAAAGCGAGCCAGTCTTGATCGGGTCGCCGTGCGTGGCGTTGATCTGGACTTCGTAGCCCTTTGAGAAATCGCCATTCGGGTCGGCTGGAGTACGGAAGTACATGCCAGAGTTGCCCTTGTCGTTGATCGAAATCTCGGCGCGGAAGATAAAATTCTTGTAGCTCTTTGGGCTGTAAAGCATCGAAGCCTGGCCGCTGCCGACGATGGCTCCGTCTTTGACTTCCCACTTGGTTTTGCCAACGTTGGCTGGCCGGGACTTCATTTCCCAACCTGAGAGCGTTTTGCCGTCGAACAGTGATACAAAGCCGTCTTCAGCTCGTGCTGAGCCTGCAACCAGCGTGGTGGCCAGAAGGGCCAGTGTCCAAATGCGTCGAATCATGGAAAATCCCTTTCGGAATCGTGTAAAATCGTAGAGGATAGTGGGCGGGCAGGGGCGTTTCGCATGAGTGACGCGTGGCCTACTGTCGCCTTTTTGGGGAGAATCCGTATGATACGTGATTCGTCACCACAACGCCAGAACCAATCGGCTTGGTAAAAGGAACTTCAGAAAATTGGTGGATGATTTCTCCCAGATTCTGGCCGAACAACTGAGCCACGCCCAGCCTCATTCTGGCCCAAACGTGGCCCGGCTGATCTACGTACATTCTAAATCTGTCCGACGACAGTTACGATCAAATTCATCTGCCAGAAAATCAGTTACAGAATCAACTTGGCTAATCATAGGGCTGGCGTATCTCCATCCGGAACGTCTGATGGAATCCGCTGGTATGGGGCCGGAAACCGGTCTCGAACGGTCGAGGCTGATGCGTACTTTCCAAAATGATGAGGCTCGAAACTGCTGGTCCCTGGTACACGCAAATCGCTCGATGGTCGCCGTGGAATCTGCCAGCATTCGTATGGGTTATGACGTGGAATGGATTCTGGAAGGGCTTGACCGGGAAAAAGTTGCTGCGATTCTGGCGATCCCCGACGACCACAAAATTCTTGGCTTCCTTGCCATCAATCGGCCTGACAAGTCAAGATCGGACCAAGATTTCCCCAGCCTGGCTGGAATCGATTACAACGGATTTGGTGGAAATTGGCCGATTGTTCAACAGGACTCTGGCCCACAGCCCAGTGGATGGTTAATATGAGGTTCCCAAGTAGGAATAAGCCTATGACTGACCCATGGTAAGCCAGTCCTCTGCTTTCCTGCCACTCACCGAAACTCAAAACACGCCTGTTGATTCTGAAGAAAGTTGGAGAACGCCCATGTTTGCAGCAAGGAATTTCGTCATGCGGGGCATCGTTCCGCTGGCCATCCTGACAAGTTTGTCGGTGGCTGGCCTGGCTCAGGTCGCGACCAAGAATTCTGCCGTCGAATCCGCCCCCCGGCCTGACAAAGGCTGGCAGGACCGTCACAAGAAGTTTTTGGAGAACATCAAGAAAGGCGACGCGGAATTGCTGTTTATCGGCGATTCCATCACCCAAGGCTGGGAAGGCTCTGGCAAGGGCGTTTGGTCTGAAGAGTATGAGTCGAAAAAAGCTGTGAATCTGGGGATTGGCGGGGACCGGACGCAGCACGTTCTGTGGCGTTTGGAGAATGGCGAAATCGACGGTATCAAGCCAAAAGCCGCCGTGGTGATGATTGGTACGAATAATCTGGGTGCCAACACCAACGAAGAGATCATCGCCGGTATCACCGCGATTGTGAAGAAGTTGAACGACAAATTGCCCAAGACGAAGGTTTTGCTGCTGGGTATTTTCCCACGTGGCGAAAAGGCCGACAATCCATTAAGGTCGCGGATCAAGGCCATCAACATGGAAATTGCCAAGCTCGATAATGATAAAACCGTGTTCTACAAGAACATTGGCGGGCAATTTCTGGCAGAAGACGGAAGCCTTCCCAAAGGGATTATGCCGGACTTTCTGCACCTTTCCAGCGAAGCTTACGGCTTCTGGGCAGATGCAATCGAAGGCGATCTGGAAGATTTGATGTCAGGCAAATAATCTGATTCCATTTGAAAATGTGAATTTCAGTCATACGGGCCTTTAAATTAAGGCCCGTATTTTTTGGTTTTAAAGATGTTATGTAATGGTGAGGGCACCGTGATGTTTGAATCTAGCCGCCGGGCGCTCATCGAGAAACAACGGGGTTCAACCTAGCCGCCGGTTCGCTCATCGAGAAAAACATCGGGGTTCAACCTAGCCGCCGGGCGCTAGCCCCCGGTTCGCTCTAAATAAGAAACCGGGGCTATCGCCAAGCCCGGCTAGGAAATCCAAATCCCCGATCCGCAGAAAAAAAATCGGGATGTATCAACCTAGCCGCCGGGCGCTAGCCCCCGGTTCGCGCTAAATAAGAAACCGGGGCTATCGCCAAGCCCGGCTAGAAAATCCAAATCCCCGATCCGCAGAAGATACAAATCAGGCTGAATTAATCTAGCCGCCGGGCGCTAGCCCCCGGT
>CAMBZY010000117.1 GCA_945872325.1 Candidatus Kuenenia stuttgartensis
CCCAGGACCTTTTGGTCCTGGGGCCGAGCGGTGGGAGGAATCAGGTAGGGCTTCTTCTTTTTCGTCCTCAAGACCGAGGCCGCTGGCCTTGGCTGGTATGGGCCGCACCGTTGGTGCTTAAAGCCAATACAAAAGCATTTTAAGGAACACCCCATAGTCCGGTATGAACTGAATGCGTTTGTGCTGGTTTAGTTTTTCTCTAATGCGGCCCTTGCTGGCGCTGCGGGTTAGTCTGGACAGCAACGACGCCCCTGAGTATAAGCCGAACGGATTTACGGCCCCACTTCTCGCTCAATGGCGATCTTCAGGCCAATCGCATTCGCCGCATCATAAGCGGCCACGGCGGTTCTGTGCTTGGTCTTGTTCTCGGCCCTGAGTATCATGCCGGTCTTGCCTGTTGAGGTTCGTGCCTCACGCAGACGCTCTACCAGCTGATCTTGCGTCGATGGCTCATCCTCAACCCGAATCTCGCCGTCGGCTGTGATCGCCACCACGATAAAGTCGCTCTCCACCTCGGTCTTGTTCCGTGTGCCCACACCAGGCGCTGATGCCGCTGCTGGCTTCGTAGACTCCAGCGGCTTCGGCAGTTCCATCGACTTGATCAGGGTCACCGACGCCGTCACCATGAAGAACAGAACGAGCTGAAACGCCACATCCACCATCGCCGCCAGATCAAGCTCTTCGACCTTCTCCACAGACGACCGCGACAAGGTAAACTCTTCCTCATCATCATCTTCCGCAACCACTCCGCCCAGCTCCGGGCCTTCAGGTTCCAGCGGTTCGAGCAGGATCGAAGGCTCCAGCCACTTCTCCGTTCGTGCATCGGAGTCTATGACTGTTGGAACTTCCATGGCCTTAGGCGTTTGTGGCGTTATCCCAGGTTTTTCACGACTCGCCGCAAACCCTTCCTCAAACTGCATTTCCTCTGTCTGCTGAAAATGCTTGTCAAGCTCTTTTGCCAACTCTGGCTTAGCCTCAACCGGCTTTTTCAATGGGAGCTGGACACTCGAGTCCATGTCGATCTCAATGCTCGGATCAACCAGCTCCAGATCTTCCTCAGCCGTTGCAGGGGTTTGACTTACGTATGTTCCTGGAGAAGCCTTAGCCCATTCCGGAACCACATCGCCAAGCCTCTTCCAGGGAGTGGCCGTTCCGGCAGGTCGTGCCAGATCATCAACTGTCAAAGTTCCATCCGCCAACGAAGCCTTGACCGCTTCCTGCGATTGATCGCGGCGAACGCTCAGAGATTCCGACTCAAAAACGTCCCACTTTTGTGAATCGGTCATTTGAGCGGCTCCTGAACTGCGATATGAAGACTGGTGCCCTCGACCTCGCCCACCACGGCGGCCACCCTCAGAACTTCTCCGTGATCCACCTGACCGTCCGCCTGAATGATCACCCGTGGCCGACCCGCTGCCACATTGTCCGAAAGATAACGCTTGATCGAGGCATCGTCGTTCGCCTGAGGAGCTGAAAGTGCATCCCCCAGAAGGACTTTCGCACTGGTTGCCCCATCCGCTGGAGGCAGCAGAATGACCACCGCCGAGGCCTCCTTCTCCACCCCCACTCCGTACACAGCGGGCGGTACGTCGACAATCTCTCCACCACTCATCTGGCTCGATAAAAGCATGAATGTCATGAGCTGGAAGACCACATCGACCATGGCCGTCATGTCAATGTGCTGATCCATTTCCTCGTCAGTTGATTCACGACGCAGCATGATAATCTGGTGCCTGTTCGCTTGGGAGAAACTGAGCTTTTCATCATAATGAGGTCAATGATCAGCGGGCTGATCCACTGGGCCGTCGCGCAGGTGCCGGTGGCTGAGGCTTGCTTGCAGCGGTTCCTATCACACCTGTATCCTCAAGCAAATCAAAGACTTCTGTCAGCTGGCGTTCGGTATTGTCGCGCAATCTCCGAATGCGGGCATGCACGGCATTCCCAACGATCATCATCGGAGTCGCGATAATCAATCCTCCACCAGTCGCCCATAACGCCAATGCAATGTCAGCGGCCAGTGAGGTCGGATTGACCTTGGCTGAACTGCCGATCCGTCCGAACGCACCGATCATACTGGCCACCGTTCCGAGCAGGCCGAGGAGTGGCCCGAGCCGGACGATGGTTCCGATCGAGGCCATCCGAATCTCCATGGGAGCAATGATTTCCGTATGGAATTCCGAGACCAGCAGCTGCTTGATTTTGGTCAGACTTCTAGCCCGGTTCTGAAGAGCGACCCCGACCAGCTGCCCAAGGGCGGTGAATCGGAATTGTGGGTTGCGACAGATCTGGATGGCTTCGTCGAACTGACCTTTTTCGAGAAGTGGCTCGATTTGTTTGAGCAAAGGATTGGGGCGTGCATTGAGTGTCGCCCGGCGCAATCCGCCTAACACCAAAATAATATTGTAGATACCCCAAACAGCCAGAACAGCCAAAGTCAGATAGATCACATACCCAAAGGCATCGATAATCTGGTTGATAATCGGGGTTTCTGAGATCGCAGATGCGGCAGCGGCCTGGGCAGCTGCAGGTGGGGGCGGAGGAGCTTGCATGAGAAGATATGTCCTTGGGCGAGATCCAGGCCTTTGAAGAGGATTGGGGCCGGTGGTTTGACGAATGCGTGCGACGGTTTTGAAAAAGATTTCTTCGATCCTGTCTGTCGCATCATCAACGATTTCATGAATTGTGAGCGAAAACAGTGCTGTGATGCAAGGGTAAGTCACAGAATCAATCCTGTTTGGAACATCCGGACTTGCAAACTGAGGGAATACATGGAACAATTGGATGACGTGGACTATGCCAACTCCTGCGGGGTGAGTCTCTATGCCGCCCATCGCCCTGATCGTAAATGACGAACCAACGACGAGCGCCGAACTGGCAGCTCTTGTCGGTGACTTGGGTTTTGAAACGGTGATGAGCCATACCGGTACCGGTGCTCTCGCCCTGATTCGTGACAAGCAGCCCGACGTGGTTCTTCTGGACCTGACGTTGCCGGATGCCACGGGTTTCGAAATCTGTCACAAACTGAAGTGCGACCGCGAAACGAACCTGATTCCAGTGGTTCTGGTTGCACTTAAAGACGACCCAAGACAGGTTCTGTCCGGTCTTCGTGTAGGCTCAAATGGTTTCATATCCAAGCCTTACACACGAGAAGAAGTGAAAGAAGCCGTGGAATCGGCCATCGCCTGGCGTCATGAACGCATTGAGCATGGCGACAGCGGCGAGATCGTGTTCATGCTGCGTAGCGAGATGGCGATTCTCCAGAAGACCAACGACCTTCTGGCAGACCTCTTTGTCCATACGCCCCTCACTGAACGCCAGATCAAAGAACTGAAGCAGGTTCTGACCGAGATGGGCGGTAACGCCATCGAATGGGGCCATCGACGAAACGCTGAACTACCTCTTAAAATTACCTACAGGATCGGTTCCGACCGCGTGACCCTGATCATTCGCGATCAAGGACCCGGATTCGACCCGAAAAACCTGCCACACGCCGCCTGCGACGAAGATCCGATCCAGCACCTGGATGTGCGAAACGAACTCGGAATTCGCGAAGGTGGCTTCGGAATCATGCTCGCCAAAGGCATGGTCGACGACTTCAAATACAACGATGTTGGCAACCAGGTCACCCTGATCAAGCGGTTCCCAAACCCAGGTTGATTACCAGCGGGCATGCCTGTTATCAGAAAAATGGCTTCAATGAAGCCTTCCGGAACTTATTCTCAGCCTGTTCCTAAATGATTGAGGAATAGTGATTTACATCCTACCGACATCGCAACTTCAGTTTTCATTTTGAGGGGGGAAGCCGTTGAGACACTCGTTTTTTTCACTTACCGTAATCTGCATGATCGCCGGTTTCTCACCCGCCAGGGCACAATTCATGGGCCCGTTTGTTGGGCCTTTCTGGGGCCCGATGTATGCCCCTTTTCAATCGCCTACGCAAATGGTCCAAAATCGTAAAGCCATCACGCAAAACGTGGGTGGGCCTGTCCTTACCTCTCCCGATAATTCCAATGCCTACTGGAATAAGTTACGCGAGCCAGCCCCTTCATCCAACATGAATCCTCGTAGTGACTTACGACAGGGTGGACGTGGAATCGACTCGGCAACGAGCCGAAGAACCTCGCCGTCGTCGACCGTCAAGCAGAGCCCTAAACAGCGATTTCAGGGCTTCTTTGGTCCAGAAGGACGCTTGGTCTGGCCGGCTCAGGCACCCTTGGAAGGTGATCTGAGTGGCAAACGGGCCTCTGTGGATTCCTCCATGGCTGTC
This sequence comes from Candidatus Kuenenia stuttgartensis, assembly GCA_945872325.1. Taxonomy (GTDB): domain Bacteria; phylum Planctomycetota; class Planctomycetia; order Isosphaerales; family Isosphaeraceae; genus QWQI01. The sequence continues at coordinate 4,268 of CAMBZY010000117.1, forward strand.
CTGAAAACCGAAACCGCTGGCGAAAGTCCGATCCAGGTGGCTTCGATAATCAACGGTCGAAACGAGCTGCTGGCCTATGGTCAACCCGCTCTGGCATATCTCCGCGAAAATCGACCCTCCTTGGCCGACTCATTTCATGCCTGGCTTCTGGATCTTTACAACACTCTGGGCAAACTCACAGAATAATCGGGCGGATCAAGCCTCAGATTCCCGATGACATTCTCGAAACCACCTGTTATCTTTGACGTATCGCAACCTCTCCAAAACCTTCAAAAATCCAATCCCGAAAAGGGCTAAACCCATGCGCAATGATTCTCCAGTGCAACCAGATCGTCGCGAATTTCTATCTGCAACTGCCGCTGCTGTAGGAGCTTTTGCAGTGGCTGGATCACCATCCGCCAAGGCTGCTCCAGGCCGATCCGGACTCCCTGAATCCGCAACAGCCACTGTCACCCTCGGCCAATCAGGTCTGAAGTGCAGCCTGGTGGGCATGGGAACAGGCAGCCACGGCTCGGGCCAGGCTTCAAATCAGACCCGTTTGGGTGTCAAAGATTTTACGCGCGTTGTCCGTCATGCTTACGACAACGGAGTTCGTCTCTTTGACGTAGCCGACCAATATGGCTCGCACGTTTACCTGCGTGAAGCCCTTAAAGGCCTGCCACGCGATACTTATGTGATCCAGACCAAAACCCATGCCGTGAAGGTGGCCGACGCCAAAAGCCACATCGAACGCTATCGCATGGAACTTGGAGTGGATTATCTCGATATCGTTCTGCTGCACTGCATGCAGAAAGCCGAATGGCCGGCCCTGAACGCTGGCTCGATGGATTATCTGATGAAGGCCCGTGAACAAGGCTTGATCAAAGCTCACGGCACAAGCTGTCATGGAATGGATCCTCTGCGGATCGCCGCCAAGCATCCGTTCGTTCAAATTGACCTGGCCCGGATCAATCCGGAAGGCGCCAAGATGGACAGCCAGAAGCCTGACGAAGTGGCCAGCCAGATTGAAGAAATGCACAACGCCGGCAAGGGCGTGATCGGCATGAAGATTCTCGGCGAAGGGTCCATCAACACGCCTGACAGGATCGACTCGAGCCTTCGATACGTACTCGGCCTGGGCACGGTCAACGCATTTGTGGTCGGCTTCGAATCCACCGCACAGGTGGACGACCTCCTGGCTCGCACCAATGCCGCGATTGCTCATATCAAGCAACAAGCGTAAGAGCTTGTTGACAGAGAAGTTAACTAGATAAATCCTGGAAGGGCGGGATGCATCCCACCTGCTTCCAGGGTGAATCGTTAATTATCGAGACAAACCTTTTTTGCTTAAAACGTGAGGGGGCACTAGACCTCTCCTCCGGATCCTGCATCAACATCATGGTTTCGTGGGCGCTCGGCCCTTGCTTGCGCTGCGGGTTAGTTTAAAACTTCGGGATCAGCTTGGCCCGTTCCTGATAAAGCGTGCTCCGCACATACTCACCTCTCCTGACCGAAAATCCTCTCCCGATCAAGTCTTGCGCTAGATCTGCCCACGGCGTACCAGGATACTTTTCGATCACTTTTTCCAATAAACGCCGGGCCTCAGCCGCCGGCTTTTCAGTCAATTTTGAAGCCGCAATCGGCTCCGCTCCATGCCAGATTGACCACGACACCACCCGCCCTTCCATCGGCTTATTGACCGGCACGGGTGGCTTGCCCGACTGAATCAGGGCAGCCCAGCTCTCCATCAACGCAACATATTCTGTCAGCTTGACTTCCGCAAAAACAAGCTGAGCCAGCATCAAGTCGTAATTCGCCTGCCACCGACGCTCCGGCTCGCGGTCCCGATCCTTCTCCAGCCCCCTCAACCGCTTCTCCATCACCACCACAGCCGCATATCGCTCTCTGGCCTGTGCCGTCGCCTGAACCATAGATGGCAACAATTCCTGAGGATTGATCGGGAAATCCTCCCTCATCCCAAACATCTGAGTGTTCTCGATAATCTGAGCCATCGTCGATCTCAATGTCGACTTATTTCGTCTGACCAGATAAGCTGGCCGACCCTCGTAATCAGGTGCCAACTCTTTAATATATTTATAGTTATAGGCTTTTTCACGCTGCCGCACCCGCTCATTTTCGGCCGTCGGCAAAATAAAAAACCGGCCGCCTGTTTCTTTGGTCAGTCGGGCCAGGTCATAAGGCGCAAATCCCGACGGCTGATCCTCACGCCTCGGATGCAGGCCATCCCACTGAAGTGTCTCATATGCTGCCGTTTCCGGACCCCGTCGAATGGTCGTCCAGTAGACATCCTTGGTCTGAGGATCGACCCATCGATATTGCAGCCGATCCGTTCCAAACATGGCCTGCCTGCCTATCACAAACACTGGCACACGAAGCCTTTTGCACGCGGCCGTGACGTCCTCAATATTCAAATAATCGTCGCCCGATTCATCCGTCACCAGCACCACAACCAACTGCTGATCCTGATCCACCATCGGCCCATATCGCTGAAGTGTTTTTGCCACCGCCTGAAACGTATTTTCGATACCGGTGGTGTCCACCCGGAGCTTGTTCACTGCGGCGGAAATCTTTGCGTTGTCAGCAGTTGGGTCCTGCATCAAGTCGAACTGATCACCAAAACCAATCACCGCATGACGCACCGGTTCCGTCTCTGCGCGATTCTTCCGCCGTTCCGAACGCTTCTTCGGATCTGGTTCCACAACATCCGCACCTGCATCAACTTCTGAACGTTTGAGAGCCGTTGAGTCGACCCGATCACGGAGGTCATCCATCACCTTGTCAAATTTCGAAAGCACAGCCTGCTGGTCGTCCCTCATCGACTCCGACTCATCAAAAAGCCATGCCACAACCACCCTTTGACGGCCCAGACGAACCAGAATCTCGCGAGCCAGTTGGTCAAGCGCTTCGCCTATGTCCTGAGCAGGCTGAACGTCGCCTTTGAAACCCGCCTGACCTTCGAGAATTTGCGATGCCACGGGCGAGACAAAATCCATGGTGACTTTGGGGATCACAATGTCCACCAGTAAGTCTTCTGGTCGTATATACTTACCTGTCTCAGAAAGTGCTGGAGTTGCCGATGGTTTCTCGGTTTTGGAAAGATCCCCAGCCACGGCCGCCGATGCCAGTGTTCGCACAGGGTCGTCCGACGGATCAGTCATCATATGAACGACTTCTTCCGGCGCAACCTTCGTATCGAAAGGCGATACATCAAACGACTTGGGGATATCTGCCGGCGGGGCAGTCGCAAATGTGGCCAGTGTCAGAATCATTAATGCCAGGAAGTGAAAGACGAGGCTTAAAAGCCAGGCTGGCAGTGCTTTAAGTGATCTTTTAATTTGGCGGACCGACGACACTCTCTGCACCTCACCCCGTCCTGCCGTCTCAGGCGAACCGGTTGGTGTCGGATGTTTCGCGTTTTGCCCACCTTCAACTGCCATGAATTTTGACCCACTCAGCTCGAACCGTGACAGGCCCCTGACTAACGCAGTGGAATCTTTGAAGAATCAAAATTGGGATTCTGGAGATTGTCCAATGACAAGCGCAAGACCTGCCTGATTCGCTCAATGCAGATCCTTAGTTATAGTATATGCTTAGGGATGCTCGAAAGGAAAGCCTGAGACTCAAACCTGTCCCAGCATCACAATCCAACAAACAGAATCACAATTTGATCGGCGGCGCCTTGGGCTTCACAGGCTGACGCCGGGGGGCTGCATTATTGTTGTTTCCAGGCATCGGTTTCGGTGGCGGAGGCAGCGTGAATTCCACCCACTTGAACCCAAATGGGGCCGATATTTCACGACTTGCCAAGTCTGCCCAAGGCGTGTTCGGATGCTCTGTGACCACTTTTCCTAATAATTCCATCGCCTCTTTTGAGGCTGCTTTCGCCTTCTCGCCGGACACGATTTCGTCCGATGGCTCCAGCCTCCAGGCGTTCGAACCAGCGTTCTTGAATTTCGGTAACTCCTTACGCAGCTTGGCACAGGCAGAGTTGTACTCCACGCACCGCACCCTCAGGGCCAACAGCCGGCCACGCATCAGATCGTAGTGCGCCCTCCAGCGTCTGGATGGTTCGCGATCTCGCATAGGAGCCGCTTTTTCAATCGGCACCAGAGCCGAGTCCACGATGTAAGCCCATTGTGCTGCCTGACTTTGCTGCTGAAGCATGACCCGGTTGAAGCCTTCGTCCTCCACCGGCGG
>CAMBZY010000118.1 GCA_945872325.1 Candidatus Kuenenia stuttgartensis
CCGACGTATCTCTATGGATATGGTGGATTTAACATCTCACTTTCCCCAGCATTCAGCCCTGCTAATCTGGCCTGGATGGAAGCGGGCGGACTGTTCGCTTTGGCGAACTTGCGAGGCGGCGGAGAATATGGGGAAGCCTGGCACCAGGCAGGCACGAAGCTGAACAAGCAGAACGTGTTTGACGACTTTATTGGGGCAGCCGAGTGGCTGATCAAGAACGACTATACGAAGACGGAAAAGCTGGCCATCGGCGGGGGTTCCAATGGGGGCCTTCTGGTGGGTGCGTGCATGACCCAGCGGCCCGAGCTTTTTGGGGCAGCCCTGCCAGCTGTGGGCGTGATGGATATGCTTCGGTTCCATAAGTTTACGATCGGCTGGGCGTGGATCGACGACTATGGGAGTTCGGATAATGCCGAGCAGTTCAAGGCCTTGCTGGCTTTCTCTCCACTGCACAATTTGAAGCTGGGGACGAAGTATCCAGCGACGATGGTGACGACGGCCGACCACGACGACCGGGTGGTTCCTGCCCACTCGTTCAAATTCGCAGCGGCTTTGCAGGCGGCACATTCTGGGAGCAGTCCGACATTGATCCGAATTGAGACAAAGGCTGGCCACGGCGCAGGTAAGCCGACTTCGAAGATGATTGAAGAGGCGGCTGACAAGTGGGCATTTTTGGTGAAGTCACTTGGCCTGAACTGGAAATAAGCTGGTTTTGTCTGATTAGTTCGAAAAATGGATCAAAAAGGGAGGGTGTGCGAAAGTATGACCTCCCTTTTTCTAACAATATTTTTAAAGTTTCAAAGTCTTTACTGCTAGAACTTTAATGATTCTCTGGAAATAATTTCCGGGAATAGTGATTGACTCGATTGGGGCATCTTGATAGGTTATTCGAAAGCGTGAGTATTGACCAAAGGATGGTCACAAAACTCACGGGACCGGTTCACAGGATGTTAGAACCGGAGGAAAGGAATCGATCATGAACATGTCCGAACTTCGAACACCGATGCGGGTCGACTCTGCAAATCAAGATGGTATGCAGGTGGACAGTGTATATGGTTACAAGTCGTCGGCAGAAACGCTGGGAATGTCCAGGATGGCGTCCGAGCGAGTGATGAATAGTTTGTCTAGTCAGAATTACTCTGGTTCAAGAGGTCAGAACAGTTTCGCTGTTAAGTCACGGGTACTATCCCAAGTGGCAGGGCGAGTTTGTGGCCTCATCATGGACGATCACGAGGGAAGAATCATGCACCGGATGCGACAGAGCCTCATATTCTCGCTGATTGGTTTTATGGTAGCCACTTCCGGCATTGCTCGTGGGGCTCTGATACAGCCGAACACGGAACGCAAATACCCGGATATCGCCGCTGACGTCAACGGCGTTGTAAATTACAACTACTCCAATGGCCAAGGAACATTCACGATGCGTAATACGCCGTTCCTTCTGGCCACTGGCCCGGATGCCGCTCAAGAAGCGACCATCCTGCCAACAGCTGATGGAACCCGTGTTCAAAATGTGAGTGTTGCTCTGGATTCCACTGGCAACCTTGTGAATAGTACTTCAAACAACTATTCGCTTTATGGCTCAACGACGGTTGCCGGCCAAACCTTCACGGGTCTGCTCCTGCAAGGTACTCCAACCTCGTTTGGGGCTCAGGACAACGGTTCGTTCGACATGTTCGACCTCGGTATCAAAGTCACAGGCGGTGCCTTGGCTGATGCGTTTGGCTCGAACGCCTACATGCTGATTCGACCAGAACTGCAAAGCTCATTCACAGGAGCTTTCGACTCGAACTTCACAGCCCAAAAGGCTACCAGCAATACACGCGGCAACTACACACCGCCTGCTCCTGTACCAGAACCAGCCACATGGATGATTCTTGTCGGTGGAGGAGCTGGCCTGGCCATGTTCAACAGACGTCGTCTGCGACTGGCTGCCCAAAATTTGGAATGAGCTGATTGGGATGTATCTCTGGCCAGCTCCCATAAGAACTGGTCTAAAGATTAACCCTGATTGAACTTATATGACCCTCGCTTCGTTTACGGCAAGCCTGCCGACTCGAAGATCGAGGGTTTTATCATTCCTTGGTGCAAACCACGCAAACGCCATACGAACAACGCCCAAAACTGATCCGGTAATCCCAGGTGGCCAGACGCCCTAATATTCGACGGCCCAGATGGTTGGGGAATCCGGCCTTATAAAATGGCCAGCTCAACCAATCCGCTATCGGCATCAAAAACAGGCCTCCGAACTCAAAACGGATCGTGGACCAGCCTTGCTCGCCTATAATTGTTTGTAATTCGTGAACATGGAAGTGCTTGTGCCATTCCACGGTTCGACCTGTCGAATCATAACCGAGATCGCGCATACCCCGGCCAAAAATGGTTTGGTAAAGGCCTGGCAACCGGTGCCTGACATTATTGGAATCAAGCCAGGCGAACAAACCGGCATGGGGAACGGTCAGAATCAACACACCGTCAGGTTTGAGGATACGTCTCATCTCTTCGACCGCGATTTTCCAGTTCCGTTCAGGCAGGTGCTCTAAAACCTCGAGGCAAGTCACGCAATCGAACTGGGAATCAGGGAAGGGCAGTCGTTCTGCAACAGCTTGACTGAATAAGATGTTAGGTGTCAGGTGGTTCACCTGTTTTAAGGCATGCCCGTTAATTTCAACGCCAGCCAGAATGGCTTTCGGGCGGATATCCCGGCATCTGAGCAACCAGACACCGACATTGCAGCCGATGTCGAGAATCGACAATTCCGTCTTATCAGGAAGGTAACTTTCCACATGCATCTTGAGCCTCATCTAACATAAAAACCGGCAGGGCAATGAATTTGCCCGCCGGTTTAGAGTATTGGATTTTGACTGGCTTTACAAGAGATGAGGTGTGAGTCTGCAGCTTAGTCGGCCATAAGGACGGCCGAGAGTTTACCCAAAGCCTCATTCTCAATCTGACGAACGCGTTCACGGGTCAGGCCAAGCGATTCACCGATCTCTTTGAGAGTCTTCGGTGGGTCATCGTTGAGGCCAAAACGCATGCGGAGAACAGTGGCTTCGCGTTTGTCCATTTCCCCCAGACGGTTCATGACAATCCGAAGGTTATCGGCTTCGATCATCTCTTCATCAGGGGCTTTAGTGCGTTCATCCATCAGCATTTCGCCGAGGGTCCAGCCATTTTCGCCCTGATCGGTCTGTGGCACCAGGTTGTATACATTGATGGCTTTTTTAACAATCGCCAGCTTCTTCTTTGGTATTTCAAGCACCACGGCGATCTCTTCAGGGGTAGGGGTTCGCCCGAGGGTTTCCTGAAGGTCGTTTGAAGCTCTTCGCCACTTGGTCAGCAGTTCCACCATATAGGCTGGAATGCGGATCGGTTTGGCGGTATTGACCAAGGCCCGCTTGATGGATTGCTTGATCCAGTAGCTGGCATATGTTGAGAATCGGGTACCAATGGTTGGGTCAAAGCCTTCAACGGCTCTGAGCAGACCAATGTTGCCTTCTTCGATCAAATCTTGTAAGGCTAAGCCTTTACCAACATAACCGCGAGCAATGTTGACGACGAGCCGAAGGTTGGCTCGAATCATCCGATCTCGAGCGGCTTTATCACCCTGTCCGATCAATACAGCAAGGTCTTTTTCCTCTTGAGCATTGAGCAGGGCTGTCTCGTTGATTTCCCGAAGATAAGTCTCCAGGGGACTTTGCACCGTATCACGGCGATGACGTCTTAGACGAGCCATAGGAACCTCTACCAGCCAAAAGGAACACGAAATGGTTGACGACGGGTTTCCCTCGATTGGGTTGACCCGGTCCGTCCCAACTCATCTTCCTGATGATTCCACACGTCGTATTCGTGTGATAGGCCTGCTGCAAGATTGATTCCTCAATCCCTGGTCGCAACAGACTTGGACTGGACAAGATTCTCGACTCAGTATGAACGACCAAAACTCAGGCTGTCACACCTGCTCTTTTAGATTGCTCTTAAGTCTTAGTCAAATGAACCGTTCCTGATCGAGATCAGTTTGAGAGTTAACTTGACAAGATTACTATCGTCAGAACGAGATGGGAACTTTGGGAGGTTTTGGAAAAATGCGTTGTTTAACGTGGACAAGTTGCTCTAAATCCATGGGAGAAAATCACGAATAAGCATCAGGCAAATAAAAAACCCTCAGCCCGGTGAAGGGCAGAGGGTGACTTTTACGATTCTGGTTCGATTCAGGAAGCGAGCTTATTCGGCAGCTTCTGGAGCTGGATCTTGATCTGCAGCAGGAGGCGTATCGCCACCGAGCGAGAAGAGAGGTCCACGGCCGCCGAGTCCGCCCTTGAGTTGGGACTGGTCGGATTTGGCTTCGCGAGGTGTGCCGGATTCGTCTTCGGAAGTTGGCTCTTCGCCACCCTCTTCTTCGTTCCAGCCAGCCTTCTTGCGGGAGAGGCCAATCTTGCGTTCAGCGCGGTCGACTCGCAGCACACGAACTTCGATTTCGTCGCCAACTTTGACAACTTCTTCTGGGCTTTCCACTTTGTGGTCGGCCAGTTCGCTGATGTGCAGCAAGCCTTCCAAGCCTGGTTCCAGCTCGACGAATACGCCGAAGTTGGTGAGCTTGGTGACTTTGCCCTTGACGGTGTCGCCAGGTTCGTAGCGATTTGGGATATCGGTTTCCCATGGATCCTGACGCATCTGCTTGAGACCCAAGGCGATTCGCTTGCGGTCCTGATCTACATGAAGGACTTGGCAGCTGACCTTCTGGCCCTTCTCGAGCACTTCGTTTGGATGACCGATCTTGCGGGTCCACGACATGTCGGAGATATGCAGGAGGCCGTCGATACCTTCTTCGATTTCGATGAAGGCCCCATAGTTGGTCAGGTTGCGAACCACACCTTCCACCATGGTGGTAGGGGGGTACTTCTGAGCCACTTGATCCCATGGGTTGAGCTGGGTTTGCTTCATGCCCAGCGAGATTTCCTGCTTGTCGCGGTTGATACCGAGCACCACGACTTCGATCTTGTCGCCAGGGCTGACAAGTTCGCTTGGGTGGTTGATCCGCTTCGTCCAGGACATTTCGCTGATGTGAACCAGGCCTTCGATGCCTTCTTCAAGCTTCACGAATGCGCCATAGCTCATCACGTTGACCACTTCGCCAATCACCTTCGTGCTGACTGGGTACTTCTCAGCCACACCTTCCCAAGGGCTGGCAGACTTCTGCTTCAGGCCAAGGGCGATCTTCTCGCGTTCCTTGTCGACATTCAGAACGATCACTTCGATCTGGTCGTCGATCTTCAGCATGTCGCTTGGGTGATTGATCCGGCCCCACGACATATCGGTGATGTGCAGAAGGCCATCGATCCCGCCCAGGTCGACGAACGCGCCGAAGTCGGCAATGTTCTTGACGGTACCGGTGCGAACCTGATTGATTTCGATCTCCGAGAGAAGCCGCTTCTTCTGATCTTCGCGGGTCATCTCGATCAGCTTCCGACGGCTGACCACGATGTTGCGACGGCTTTCGTCGATCTTCAGGATCATACACTTGACCATCTGGCCAACGAAGTCCTGAATATCGGGCGGACGGCGGATGTCGACCTGGCTGGCAGGCAAGAACACGTTCACGCCGATATCGACCAGCAGACCACCCTTGATCTTACGGTTGACGATACCTTCCACCACATCGCCTTCATGATGCTTGGCGATAACATTTTCCCAGGCTCGCATCCGCAAGGCTTTGCGGCGGGAGAGACGGACTTCGCTGGTCTCGTCTTCCATGTCCTCAAGCAGGACTTCCACTTCGTCGCCTGGCTTGGGTGGCTCTTCGTCTTCCCACTCGTTGAGCGGAACCAGACCTTCAGCCTTAAAGCCGATGTCCACGATCACGCGGTCGCCATCGACTTCAATCACTCGGCCAGTAACAATCGAGCCAATGTCAAAGCTCGGGCTGCCAAGTTGCAGTTGGTCCATGCTCGGGGAATCTAGCCCCACAAGAGCAGCCAACTCTTCTTCTGTTACGTCATATTCGTTGATAAGGTTGCGATCGACCATCGACTTGAAACCAATGCCGGCCAGGCATCAACGGGCTGATTTTGAACGTCTGCCAAAGCAGTGCCGATCAATCTAAACCGCGACGACCACCGGTTCCTAGAACCAGAACATGTGCTTGGACCTATCGGCAAAAAGAACGCATCCTCTTGCAGATAGTAACGGAGTATCATCAATATATGTGATAGACGGCAACTTCACAATCCCGTTCTCCAAAATCCCTAGCTTGAGGTCTGAAAGTCATCATGGCGGATAATCACTCGTTTGACATCGTCAGTGAAATCAACGACGTCGAAATGCACAACGCCGTGACGCAGGCCCAGCATGAAATCGCTGTAAGATACGACTTCAAAGGCACTAAAGCGAACATCGACTGGGACAAAAAGAATCACACCCTCACTCTTCTGGCAGACCACAAAGGCCAGCTCGACACCGTCATTCAAGTCCTTAAAGAGAAAATGGCCAAGCGAGGGGTCGCCGTCAACGCCATCAAACGTGGCAAAATCGAAGAAGCTTCGCACGACTCCGTCCGCGAAACCATGACCATGCACCGAGGTATCGAAACCGACGACGCCCGCACCATGGTCAAAGCCATCAAAGGGTTAGGCATGAAAGTCCAAGCCCAGATCATGGACGAAAAGGTCCGCGTGACTGCCAAAAAAATCGACGAACTCCAAGCCGTCATCGCTCACTTCAAAGCCAATAACCCCGGCTTCCCACTCCAGTTCATCAACTTGCAGTGATCAGGCCACCTTTTAAATGTAGGTCGAATTCAACCGCACATCTCGTTTTGTTCCAGCAACGAAACTCACTGGTATATAACGACTTGTGCTGACAGTTCTAACGCTGGAAATTGTGCCCATCTGCGTCTCCCCAGAGGGTAACGATTCTCTGTTGTCGGTTGACGTTTCCAAGCCGAACTTGAAGCACCGATTCCGTTTTGTTCCAGCGACAAAACTCACTGATATAAAACGACTTGCGCCGAATGATTTGACGCTGAAAATCGTGCCCATCCGCGTGTCTTCGAACTGTTGCCAGAGGGTAACGATTCCCTGTCGTCGTTTGACGTTTCCAAGCCGAACTTGAAGCACCCATTCCGTTTTGTTCCAGCGACAAAACTCACTGGTATAAAACGACTTGCGCCAACTGATCTGACGCTGAAAATCGTGCCCATCCGCATGTCTCCAGAGTGTTGCCAGAGGGTAACGATTCCCGGTTATTGTTTCACGTTGCAAAGCCGAATGGCTCATGCCGGATTGGTGGGATGGTGGTAAAAGTTAACTTCTTATTGGCTTACGAGTACCATGGGCGTTGCCCAAGCCTGATATGGACCGTGCCTTTGGCCCTAAAACCAGATCATATTCAATACCATCCCCCGGAATCCGGTATGAGCAAGTCGAACCTGATCCAACGATTCCGTTTTGTACCAGCGACAAAAAGTATTGGCGTATAAGGACTTGCACTGTTCTTTTTTGCTCTGAAACACAGGCCAGAATCGGCGTTAGAAGAACGTTGATTGATTTAATGGACGCCATGGCCAAACCTCCCAGTCATTAAAGTTGATCTAATCCGGCTAATCGTCTCAGCGTCTCGATTCGTCACGAACTTCCACCGATTCAGGTCGACGGTCTCTGTCGATTAATATCCATGATGCTCGACGTTCGGCGCCTCTACCAAGGCTCAGTCGTCTGGTAATCAAAAAAACACGTTGGACAGCTTCCCGAAGGAGTGGGATCATGGCTTTTTTCAATGGTCGCGTCAGTTTTGTCCGATTCGCTGTCGAAGGTGTTGCCACAGCACCTTTTGGTGACGAAACGATTGAAAAGCTCACTCAAAACGCGATCGGTAAGTACGGCACCATCGAATCCCAGGATGGGGTCAGCATCGGATTCAACGGTGGCCGCCACCTTCTGGATTCCGAAATCAGTTTTGAGAACAATGTTTACGACGATTGTCTGCACCTCGGCATGAGGTTCGATGTCGATAAAATTCCGTCCAACATTCTGAAGGCTTACACCGAGATCGAAATCAAAGCCCTTTCATCTGGTAACCCCTCCGGTCGACCAACGAAAGATCAAAAGGAAGAGGCCAAAGAGTCGGCACTGGCCCGTGCCCAGGCCGAGGCTGCCGATGGTCGATATCGCCGTATGGCCATGCATCCGCTGATGTGGGATCAATCAAGCCAAACCCTTTACAGCTCAGCCAGTTCCGCCAATGTGCTGGACCGTGTTGCACCACTGTTTCGCGACACCTTCGGAGGCGATCTCCACATCGTAACTGCTGGCCGACTGGCCGCTGGCCTGGCTACAAAGCTCGGCCTGACGATGCCTTATGGCGATCCAGCCAAGTTCACCGTTTTTGCGGACGGGCACGAAGAAGGGGCAATCTCCTGGGCTGATCCCGAAAGTCA
>CAMBZY010000119.1 GCA_945872325.1 Candidatus Kuenenia stuttgartensis
GCGATCAATTTCAATCGAACATGTGTCAGGCACAATATTTACCGACTGACCACCTGTGATTCGGCCTACTGATAAACTCGGTGGCCCAAGCAACGGATCCGGCGTGGATCCAGACAACTGGCATGCATGTTCACCCAACGCATTCAGGACGCGTCCCATGCGATAAATGGCATTATCGCCAAGATGTGGGGTAGAGCTGTGACAGGCCCTTCCTGTGGAATGGATCTTCCATCGCACAGCTCCCTTATGGCTCACCACAAGCTGCATTTCGGTCGGCTCTGCGATGATTCCAAGGTCGCAACCGTGATCCATTTCTGAGAGTGCACTTGACCCTGTGTGGGTATATTCTTCATCCACAGTAAATGCAATCAGTACGTGACACGAATTGGCTGGCCGCTCATGCACAAGCCTTTCAAACGCCGTGAGCATCGCTGCCACTCCGCTTTTTACGTCGCACGAGCCCCGGCCGTACATTTTTCCAGCTTCCGTGTTGGCCTTGAACGGCGGAATAATCATCGTCTCGACCGGAACTGTATCCTGGTGTGCATCCAAAAGCACCCTCACCTTGGAATTTGGGGCATCATACCAGGCCAATAAATTATCACGTCCCGGACTGACTTCAATTCGCCGATACTTTACGCCCAACTTTCGGAGCCGATCTTCGAGATAATCCGTAACACGATGCTCCAGATGGATTTCCTTGTCGACAGGCTGTCCCATCGGGTTTACGCTTGCAATCGAGACCAGGTCGCCCAGTAATGTCAGTACAGAATGCATGTGTTCAGGATTCCATTTACAGGATGTTGCAATTCGGCGGTACGATACAGACTGGTTTCAATATGGGGCAGTGGGAATCATCGGGAAAAGCCTGTGCAGGCCAGCCTTGTCAGGCTCTGTACCATACTGGCTGATCTCAAAAGCTTCGACGTGACGAACCTTGTCGGCCATGTCGCGACCGTAAATTCGCTTGATGGCCGGCTCAAGCGATGGTCTGATACTGGCTGAGTGTTCGCTCATCCAGGTGTCGAGAAATTTGCGTCTCTGTTCTTTGTTGAAAGGGACGGCGGGCTTGCCCATATTGTGGGGCAGCCACTCAAAGAACTGGCTTTCGTGGGCCTCCAGCATCGCCAATTTTCGATCCCAGACAGGCGAAATATCCACCACCACCGTCGGCTCAAACGGGCACGGTCTGGTGAATTTGTCGTAAAGCGCACCAAAAACGGGCATCCTGGTGAGATAAGGCACATCGGGGCAAATCGATGGGACCGTCAGAAGATACGCAGCATCGATCACGGCCTGACCCAGATTCCGATGGTCAGGGTGGTAATCCTGTGGCCGGTGCGTCAGTACCAGGTCGGGTTTGAATGAGCGAATCATCCGGATCAGACGTTCGCGTAGATTTTCGTTATTCCAGAGCCGACCGTCGCGTTCATCGCCCACTTCGTGTTCAGCGCCGATCAGGTTCGCAGCAGCTGCGGCTTCCGTCTTTCGCCGCTCGACAAGTTTCGGGCCAGAAATTTTGTGGTGACCTGCTTCACCGTTGGTCACAGAGACCATTCGGACCACGTTTCCATAGGACCGATACAAGGCCGCCAGACCGCCTCCTGCATATTCAGCGTCGTCCGGATGGGCCCCTAAAATCAGCAATCTGAGCGGTTCTGAAGGTTCTGGCATGGTCGTGGAAACCTGAGTTGTCGAGCCATCTTTTGACAAATCATGAGGTTGATTATGTCGCATGTCTTAGCGCACAATAAAGCCCACGGCTTGTCTCGTCAAGTTCCGCCGCATTTTTGTTCGGCGCGGATTTGGCAAAGCACACTCCTCAGAACCCTGGATTGCTCAGCTGCGATCACCCCATGAATCAACGCCACAACGCCCTCATCCGCGCTATTCTCAACACCTACGACGACTCTGCCTTTCGTGGGATTCACCACCTTGGCCAGTGCTCTCTACCGAGTTATCGTGAAGTGGTCGAAATCGTAAAAGACCTCTACGAACTCGCATTTCCAGGCTATGGGCGTCATCAGAAGCTGAATCAAGACAACGCTTTGTATCATGTAGGGCACTTGATCGACGAGCTCGACAACCGGCTTCGTACACAGATTCTCAGAGCCATTCGTAACGCCGAAGATTGCTGTGAGGAAGCCGCTGCCAAGCAAGCCGCCGATTTGTCACTGGCTTTTCTCGAAAAAATTCCGCTCGTGCGCGAAAATCTCGCCACCGACGTTCAAGCCGCCTTTGACGGTGATCCGGCCGCGAAAAATTTCAGCGAAATTGTCTTCTGCTACCCCGGCCTGGCTGCCGTCACCCTGTTTCGATTCGCCCACGAGATGCACCTTCTGGGTGTTCCCCTGATCCCCCGGATGATCACCGAATACGCACACTCTAAAACCGGAATTGATATTCACCCTGGTGCGGTGATTGGCCGCCGGTTTTTTATTGATCACGGCACCGGCGTGGTGATTGGCGAGACCACAGAGATTGGCGACGATGTCAAGATTTATCAGGGAGTGACTCTGGGGGCCCTGAGCTTTGCCCGCGACGAAGCCACTGGCGATCTGGTGCGGGATACCAAGCGTCACCCTACGATCGAAAATAATGTCGTGATTTATGCGAATGCGACGATTTTGGGCGGAAGGACCCGGATTGGGCATCATGCGGTGATTGGGTCGTCAGCCTGGATCACCCGCAGCGTGGCGCCTTATATTACGGTGACGATTGAAAACCCCCGATTGCGATACCGCGATGGCTCGCCTGTCGAAGAACAGCAGATCGACTGGCAGATTTGAGTTGGCTTGATGCTCGATACTTCACAAAAACTCTCTGAAAACAGGATTCGCTAAAATGCAACTCAGCCAACCTTCAATCGACCCTTCGTTCGTCTTTGACCTATACAGAGGCAGACTTTCTACTGAAATTCTTTGTGCTGTCGCATGCCGGACAAAGTTTTTTCAAAAGCTTGAAAAGTCGCCATTGTCCTCAAATGAAATCCAGGTCCAACTGGGCTGGTCGCGACGAGCCATTTCGGTGGTCACGACGGCATTAAAGGCCATGAATTTTCTGATTGAGGATTCCAAAGGCAAATTTCAGGCAACAGAGGCTGCCCGATTATTCTTGAATTCTGAGAGTGAATTTGCATTGACGGGATATCTTGGCCTGTCCGCCCAGAGTCCAGCGGTGACGTCGTTTCTGGAAGCTATTGAGCGGCACGTTCCTTCAGCCACCACGGAATCAGGCACCGCTTTCACTTTCCGGTCCGATAAGCCGAGCGCAATGGACGATCCCGACTTCGCACGCTTTTTGACGATGTCGCTTGCAGGCCGGGGTAGATGCGTCGCTCCAGTGCTGGCCCAAGTGTCTCCGCCCCGGGCTGGCGAAACCACTCTGCTGGATATTGGTGGAGGTTCAGGGTTTTATTCCATTGCATATCTGCTGGCCCATCCTCAAATGAAAGCGGTGGTGTGGGATCGGCCTGAAGTGTTGAAAGTGGCTCAGGAAAATGCCGAGGCGCATGGTGTGGCGGATCGCCTGGAATGTATCGGAGGCGATATGTTTACCGATAATTTTCCAATTCAGGCGGATATTCTACTGGTCTCAAATATTCTGCACGACTGGGACGTTCCAGAAATTCACCACCTGCTCAAACACTGGCATGGCCAATGTCGCGAAAATGCAAGGCTGATTCTTCATGATGTTTATCTGAACGACGCACTCGATGGCCCTTTACCAATTGCATTATACTCTGCCGACTTGTTTTATCTCACGGAAGGCCGGGCTTACAGCCGTTCAGAATATCTCCAATTCTTCCGTGAGACGGGTTGGCGGACAGATTCCGAGCAGAAAGTTCAGCCCACTTCATCCCATTGCGGAACTCTTGAAGCCGTGCGGTAATTGAAGGCGAATCGGCACCAGCCCGTCATTCATCATTTCTATTCCGTGACGGGTGGATTGGAATAACCGGAAATGAATTCTTTGACGGTTCCATCCTCGCGGAAAATATGACGGCGGACCTTTCCAATATCGGCTCCATAAACGTGGATGCTGATCGAAGGCTGGTCATTCAGGCCGTTGGAAACCTTGTGGATATCACCGGTTGTGGGTGAAACCACTTCGACTTCACCCGGCATCATCGTGACCGCTGGTCCGCTTGGGATCAAGATTCCCTCGTCGTTATAATCGTAGGCTTGAGATATTTCGCAGCCCCTTAATAGCCCAACCAAGCCCCAAACAGTGTGATCATGGACTGGTGTAAACTGTCCAGGCCCCCAGACGAAACTGACAATTGAAAAACTCTCCTGAGGATCGACATAAAGTAGAAACTGCTGATATTTGCCAGGATCTGGTTGGGCAAAAGCGTCCGGCAGCCAGTCGTCAGTGCGCACAAGTTGCTCCATGAAAACTGTTCCGGAGCTTATAATGATAGACTCATCTTGAGTTTCTTCGAGCAGATTGCTTAACGACAGGATGAAATTCTGGAGCTGTGGGATTCGAGCCAGTGAGTGGTCTGCAAATGGCATCATTTTTTATCTTCCTCAAACATCAGGGAGAGTTGTATTTCGTTCCTAATCCATGAAATAGTCTACTTGAATCAGGGCGACTTGCCATCCGTATTTTCACTAAAACTTTGGTTCGTATGCATCAGCATCAAAACGGACCATAGAGCCATCCCAACCAGAAACGTTGGAAGGCCAGCCCATTCTTCAAGCCATCCATAGGGACGACCTTGACCAATAATTCCGCCCACGGCGTTATCGAAAAGGTCAAAACTGACGATCCAGATGAAATAAGCGATTGTTGCCATCTGAATTGGTCGGTTGGATTGTATCTGGTCAATATTGCGTGCGAACCAATACGGCAAGATCAGGAATAATACCATTTGATATTGGAGGAAACCGACCTTGTAGAATATCAGGACCGTTAACAAAACTAAAAAAGTGGAGTGGCTGATTTCCGATTGTCGTTTCAGGGCGATGACAAAAACCCAAAGCAGCATTCCCATCATCACCGGCATGGCCCAGCGATCGAGGTTGATCGGATAACCAGTCATGAGCGTCCATGGTGAATGGATTCCGCGCAGATATCTCCAGATGGAAATTAAACTTGACCCTCTTTCAGATGCGAAAAATAACGGGCGAAACGTCGACGAACCCCAAATCAGCCAAGATGTCAACATGCCTGAAATCATCACAGAGAGAGCTGAAACGAGTGTGCGCCACCTCCATTTGAGTGGATCAAAGCCTGTGATGACAAAAAATGGAAGAATGACGACTGGCAGAAATTTCAGTAGAAACCCTGCCCCGATGCAGATTCCTGACTTGTAATCGTTCTTTTTGACGCATAAATGTACGCTTGTCAGAATCAGAATTGCCATCAATACATCAAAATGGCCATAAAATACAATTTCCAGCCATATGGCAGGATTAAAAAGCCAGGCAAATAATAGCCAGACTGGCCGGCCTTGCCATTGATAATGTTCCTGATAAAGTTCGAGTGTTTTGATACAAAACAAGAGATAAATGAACGCGAAAATGATTTTCGGAGCCATGGGGTTGATTGCAGCGGGAATGGCAAAAAGGTTGAATAATGGGCCGTATGCGTTCAGGATAATGCCTGATTCAGGCTGAATCCACCAAGGATTGTTTCCACTGATCACCTCTTTCCAGATCTGAATATGAGCGACATAATCCTGACGAGGGCCAAATAGAACGGTGAGGAGCAGAAAAAGTGCTCCTGTAAAGAGTGTTGCAATTTGGATTGAAATGGTGAGCCGGCTTTTCTGAATACATCGAATGAAAATGATGTAGGCCAGTCCGCTGATAATGATTGCGAATTCGAAGTCGCTCCAGAGTTTCAGGTAGTATTCCAGAGGTTTCTTAACGGCCCGACTCGCAAAAAAACGGTTGAGTGGTTGGAGTCCTGACCCTTGATAGGCATCAGAAAGCAACGATGGGACCAGCATTTCAGCCAGAATCAGCCAGATGCAAAGCGCTGAAAGGCAGAATGCAAATGCAATTTGAACTGGATTTATCGTGGCTTTTCTGGCTGGAGAAGGCATGATGCAACGATTCTTTTCTGATTATCCGAGAATTCTTGCAAATTTGCCCTGAATGCCTTGGATCCTGATTTACACCAGAATCGGCTTCACCACATTCCCAAAGACATCTGTCAGGCGATAGTCGCGGCCACCGAACCGGTAAGTCAGTCGCGTGTGATCCACACCCATGGCATGAAGGATGGTGGCATGAAGGTCGTGCATGGTGACCACGTCCGAGACGGCTCGGTATCCAAATTCGTCGGTCGCTCCATAGGCCATCCCGCCCTTGACGGCCCCTCCCGCCAGCCAGCAGGAATAGCCTTGCGGGTTGTGGTCCCGGCCATCATTGCCCTGAGCAAATGGGGTTCTACCAAATTCACCGGCGCAGACCAGCAGTGTGTCCTGCCACATTCCACGTGATTTCAGGTCGTGAATTAAGGCGGCGATGGGCTGATCGACAGTTCTGGCACACTTTCCATGCTCTTCACGCAGGTTTCCGTGAGAATCCCAGGGCGAAACGAACCTTAGTCCATTGACCATGGTCAGCTCTACGAATCGCACTCCACGCTCGATCAATCGGCGGGCAATCAAGGCCTCTTTGGCATACCTTGCCAGCAATGGTTCGGTGGAATCCACTCCATAAAGCGCTTTGGTTGCGGCGGATTCATGGGTCAAATCGGCAGCTTCAGGCACCGCAGTCTGCATGTTTGCAGCCAATTCCATCGTGCGCACAGCCGATTCCACTGCCCGGCCTTCGTCCCCCAGTCGGTCACGGAATTCATGATCGGCGGCTCGGATAAAATCGAGGGCCATCCGTTGTTTTGCAGCAGGATGGGCTGGCGAAATATTTTCCACAATTGGGCCCTGAGCCCCTACGTGAAAAAACGCTCCAGTGTGTTCGGCTGGCAGAAAGCCGCTGGAATAGCAGCCCACACCGCCCAGGGGGATCATTCCACCATTGAGGACGACAAAGCCGGGTAGGTTGTCGTTGTTCGTGCCAAGTCCATAACTGGCCCATGAGCCAACACTTGGGCGGCCCTGGCTACTGTTCCCTGTATGCACAAAATAACAGGCTTGTGCATGTTCCGGAAATTCGCTGGTCAGTGACCTGATCACGCACAGGTCATCGGCATGACGGGCTAAATGTGGAAAAAGGTCGCTGATGGGCAGACCGGATTGGCCTCTTGGTTTGAAGGGCCAGACGGAGGGCAGGATTTTTCCGATCTGATCGAACTGGGTGGCGTCGATCCGCATCGGGAACGGTTTACCAGCATCGGTGACCAGTCGAGGCTTGGGATCGAAGGTGTCCACCTGCGACATCCCCCCATCCATAAACAGAAATATCACATGTTTGGCTTTAGGCTTGAAATGGGGTTGCCCCAAGGCTCCAGGCGATTCTTCAATCGCTCTGACACCGGCTTGATTTGCCATCAGTCCAGCCAAGGCCAACTGGCCAAACCCGTTTGCATGCCGGGCCAGCCATTGGCGTCGCGAGATGTGATTGCTGCTTTGATTCGAATTCTTTTGCATTTGTATTTCCTCAGCTCTGTTTCCGATGATTAATCCAGATACAGGAATTCTTTGGTTTCAAACATCGCCTGAACCAGGTCAGACCAACTGTTACCTGCCTTTAAATAAGCCAGTGCCCGGCTCATTTCTTTGTCGTCAGGCGATCGGCCAAGCACTCGCAGGTATAAGGATTTTAATTTTGCAGGATCATCCAACGTGGAATTCGAGGAAAGTGATTGCCCCAAACGTTCGGATTCGCCTTTGATAAACGGGTCGTTCATCATCGCCAGAGCCTGTGCTGGCTGATTGCTCACGTTGCGTTTACCTACGGTCAGTGTTGGCCTTGGTCTGTCGAAGATCTCCATGAATTCCACTGGGAAATTCTTGCGTACATTTAAATAAATACTTCTCCGCCCTGCCCCATCAATCGGGCCTGAAATGGGCTTTTTGTCGTCCGTCAAGCCTGGAGGCTGAGGTGTCGGCAACGGTAATCCGTGCAAGGTTCGATCCAGTCGGCCTGAGGCGGTGATTACGGCATCTCTGAGGCTCTCAGCATCAAGTCGCTTGACGGGTGCATGGGAAATCAGGCGATTGGTGGGGTCCAGTTGATTGGCCTGATTTGTGCCTCGGCTCGATTGACGATAAGCCTGACTTGTGACGATCCTGCGAGTCATTTTTTTGATCGACCAGCCGTCCGAACTGAATTGCGTTGCGAGCCAATCAAGCAGTTCGGGATGTGAGGGAGGTTCGCCTAAATGTCCGACATTATCCATCGTTGAAAAGAGTCCCTGACCGAAATACCAATACCAGATGCGATTGGCAATCACGCGTGATACCAGCGGATTCTCTGGCTTGACAAGCAATTCCGC
>CAMBZY010000120.1 GCA_945872325.1 Candidatus Kuenenia stuttgartensis
GAAAACCGGTTTGAGCTTCAAAAGTTGCTCAAAGAGACGGCTGGGAAGCCAGAGCAGCACGCCATTCACTATGCCCTGTTGAGAAGCCTGAAGCAGGCGAGTTACACGCCTGAAGAGATCAGCCACTATGCTTTGGCCAGTAAGGATTACTGCCACTTCACCAGCCCGATCAGGCGCTATCCCGACCTGGTCTCGCACCGTCAGATTCTCGACCTGATTCGGGGCAAGAAGCCGTTCTCAGACTATGACGAACTGGTGGCGATTGGCGAGGAGTGTACCCGCACAGAGCGGAAGGCCGCGGCGGCTGAACGCGAGCTGATCAAGCTCAAGATTCTGTTGCACCTGCAAGACCATGTGGGCGAGGTTTTTGAGTCGATCATCACGGGTGTGGAAGACTACGGGTTCTACGCGCAACTTGTGGAATGGCCAGTGGATGGGCTGGTTCGGATCGATAATCTCGGAGCCGATTCGCTCTGGTATTATGAAGAGGCCAGCCGGTCGATCATTGCCAAGCGAGGTGGTAAGAAATATCGACTTGGAGACCGGACCCGTCTGCGAGTGGCGGATATTGACATTGAGCGCCGGGAACTCTTTTTGGTCCCTGCCGACATGAAGTGGGATCCGCTGGTTCCGTTCGTCAGACGAACGATTGCCCCACCGATGGGTGGTGGGAGACCCGGACCAAGGAAGCCGGACGAAGGCCCGCACCCAAGACGGAAATTTGAAGGCGGACGAGCCAAACCGCAACCCCCCAAGGTCAATTCGCAGGGGCGGATCAAGGGCGGCAAGAAGGGTAAGAAGAAGCGATAAATTACGTGGGATTGGGTAGAACCATTGCTCTTGGTGCTGTGCCTATATGGCCCAGTACCAAGATGGTTTCTCGTTTATTTTATGACGTCCTTCGGACATTCTATTAATTGCTGCCTCATCCGGAGGCCTAATCAACATAAAGGCATGGGGCATGATGTCCAATCTTGGCCATATGCCCCAGCGCTCTTGAAATCAGCCCCTCAGGCCGATCGAAACATACTTCGTTTCGAGATAGCTCTCCAGCCCTTCCACACCGAGCTCGCGACCAAGGCCGGATTCTTTCATCCCACCGAATGGGCATTGAGGCGTGGCAGGGACGGGGTCGTTGATCCCAATGATCCCGGCTTCCAAGCCTTCAGCCATCCGCGTGGCTGTAGTCAGGTCGTTTGTAAAGACATATGCTGCAAGCCCATAAGGCGTGTTGTTCGCAGCAGCAATCACTTCCTCAAGACTTCCAAAGCTCAGAAGTGGCATGACAGGCGCGAACGGCTCTTCATTGAGGATCCGCATCGACTTATCGACATTCCCCAGCACTGTCGGCTCATAATAAAAGCCTTTGTCGAACTTTGACGATCGGCAGCCGCCGGTCAGGATCGAGGCTCCGTGGGCCCTGGCATCGTCCACCAGTTCCTGGGCCTTGGCGATGGCCTTGGCCTCAAACATCGGGCCGACTTGCGTGCCAGCATCCAAGCCATTACCCATCTTCAGGTTACGGGCAATTTCTACAGCAATTTCCGTGAACTCTTTGGCGATCTTTTCGTGGATAAAGAATCGTGAAGGACTGATGCAAACCTGCCCGTTGTTCCGGAACTTGCCAATCACGGCGGCTTGGGCTACCTGGGCCACATCGGCGTCGGGGAAGACAATCAAAGGCGCGTGGCCGCCCAGTTCCATGCTCATGCGTTTGACATGGTCGGCCGATCGGCGAATCAGCTCTTTGCCGACCTCGGTCGAGCCCGTAAAGCTGATCTTGCGAACGGCGTGTTCTTCAAATAGAGCGTCCGCAAATTCGCGGCTTGAACCGATGTAAAGATTGGCTACACCAGCTGGAAGTCCAGCAGCCTCAAGACATTCAAACAAGCCAATCAGCGAGAGGGGCGTTTGGTCGGCCGGGCGGCTCACGACGGTACATCCCACGGCCAGAGCCGGGGCGATCTTCCGGCTGGCCAGTGCCATCGGGAAATTCCATGGAGTGATGGTTCCGACCACACCCACAGGGTGCGATATCGCCATATGTCGTTTGTTCATCACGGAATTCGGAATGATCCGGCCGTAGGAACGCTTGGCTTCCTCTGCGAACCATTCAAAGGTGTCGGCCGTTTGCATGACCTCAGCACGAGCTTCAGGAACGGGTTTGCCCTGCTCCATGGTCATGGTTCGGGCGAGCGCGTCGGCCCGTTCCCGGATGATTTCGGCGGTCTTCTTTAGAATCTTGGCGCGGTCATAAGCTGTTAATGACTTCCAGGTTGGGAATGTTTTCACGGCTTCGGCCACGGCCCTGTCAGCATCGGCACGGCGGCCGTGGGCAACGGCGGTGATGACCGATTCATCTGCCGGATTGATCACATCCAGGTGACCACCGCCAATGGCTTCAACCCATTGTCCACCAATGAATAAGCGTCTTTGTTTGGGGAATTCCAAGGCGGGTTCCGTTGCAGTGGCAGACATGTTCAGGTCGCTCCCTAAAGGTGTAGATTCTGTTCTCAGACGTTGATCATACCAGACTGGTCAGGAAACTGGGCGATTGCCCAAGGGTTTGACCTTCACGTTTCGGAACGCCACAGGGCCATGATCGCCTTGCAGAAAGATTGGTCCCACAGGCACTTCCGGCAGAACGTAGGCATGACCGGTGGGTGTGGGCACTGTCAGATTTTCGTGGATGGTCTGACCATTGATCAGGACTTTTTCGAACTTGGCCGAGGCGGTTTTTTTGCCTTCCTGATCGAACCTGGGGGCCCGGAAGAGGATGTGCATGGACTGCCACTGGCCAGGCTCGGCGGATGGATTCACTTTGGCTGGATAGCCTTTGTCAATATGATGATAGCGTGGCAAAAGCTCGGCTCTGGGGTAAACTCCGCCCATGCCCGATGCGTTGAACTTTTCTTTTGCAACTCCATGCGAGTCATAGATTTGGATCTCATAAAGCCCTTGCAGCTTGATGCCTGAATTGGAGCCTTTGGGCACATTGAAATCAAGCTTCACTTCGACATCGCCGAACTGCTGAACGCTCACCAGGTTATTGGTCCGGCCGTTGGCCCCATTGACCCAAATACCTGTGCTGACAGTGGTTTCAGCCCATTTGAGCTGCTTCGGGCTGGCGGGGTCCAAAGTCACTGAATCGACCTGTTTCCAGTATCCCCGAGGGGCAAGAAAGGCGTCGAGGCCGTGGGCCGTGCCGCCAATGAGGTCAATCCAGCCATCCTCAGCGGCATGGGATGATGCGGTACAGGTCTTGTAAACGCATACTGATGCAGCAATTCGGGCGAAATCGCGACGATGGATGGACATGGGATTGGCGATCCGGGATGAAGAGAGAGCGGAGAATTGAGATGGAGTTATGGGACATTGTCGCTTGAAAGTGGATCCGTCACAAGAGACTTGCTTTGTGGAATTCCAATGAGCCTTGGCGAAAGAATAGATCGCCCGCAAAATCCGTATAAAGCGAACAAGTGCACCTTGGCGAGAAACAGAACCTCCAGTAAAAGCGTGTAAAAACCAAATGTCCTGGTGATTCCCTCGATACCAATTGAAACGAATCTAAGCGTTGTAAGGTGTTTATAGACGCACTTAAGCCGCTACAACCGATTCAAACCAAAGGCCTTTTTTGATAGAATTAAATCGCCCACATTTTCTACAGGATATATTTCCCCTAGACCGATCTAATACCCTAACAGGAGCGACCTATCATGTCAGACGCAACGACCGCAACAAATTCCGACCCGTTGGCTGGCGTGGCACAGGCCATGGCAAATGCCGTTGAAGCTGCACGTTCAGGCGTGACAGACGCTGCGGAGTCGGCTCGTGGAGCAGTGCCCCGAGTGAGCATGTTCCTCTCCCGCATGGCTTACACCACAAGCTATGCCGTGAGCTACGGCGTGGTCTTCCCGACGGTCTTCGTCGGCCAGTTCATCCCCAAGAACAATGCTTTGGTACACGGCCTGGTGGACGGCTCACATGCCGCCCGCGACGCTGTTTCGAGCATGCGTGACAAGTCACTGACGAAGTGACTTTAGAGTTGAGACTTGAGGTGATCGCCGAGGATCCGGCGATCACAGGTTTATCGGAATCGATTTGAACAAAGCCGGTTCCAGCTTCGAATAACAAATGGCGATGTTGGAGATCACTTCTCTGATATCGCCGAATGTGGGAGGGCGAAGGAATGCCTGTTACACGTTCGGAAGCGATATTTTTTGCTGGAGGACTCGCGGCTGGTGTGGCCGCAGTTGCAGCATATCCCTGGTTGAAGCGTCACCTGGAACCGTTGATGGATCAATCCAAAGCGGGGACTGGTGAATCGGGTTCGGAGATGGGAAGAAAGTTGGCGGAGACAGTGGACCAGTTCCTTCAGAACGCTCCCAATGTGGCTGAAGCCGGTGCCTCCGGCGTGGCTGCGGGTGTGAGTGCTGCCCGAAGAATGGCCGAAGCGGTGAAAAAAGCCGCTACGGATATCCCTGTCACTGCTCCGACGAATTCCACTCAGGCTGCTTGATTTGAGTCATGGTTGATCCATGAATCGAAGGCACCTTTCCGAATCAGAAGTTCTCAATTCAGGGCAGGATGGATCCAGGCTCATCGCCTTTCAGGGTTCATCTGGGAATGGTGAAACGCTACTCGATAGCAGTTCACTGAATTCTGCCGATGTTTCGCGAGAACGGCTGGTTCAGATCGTAACCTTCATGGATTCGGATTGATCACGATGGACATTCAAGTTCGATTCCCCTCCGCGGGACGTATTGACGTATATAGCGACACCTTATTTGGTGATCTGGCAGGCTCCCGTGCCCGCCAATTCGTGGAACGCGTGATGCGGGCCCATGAAGTGACCGGTGTGACGGTGCGAGGCCGCGATCTCAGGGGCCGAAACGCCCGCGCTGAGATCACTTTCAACCATTCAAAACATCATTCTGATCATGTCCTTCAACAGGTGATCGCTCATCTGGCAGCACCTGATCCCATTGCAGCACCTGTGCATGCGACTGAAACGCACCGACATGAACAGCAAAGTTCTGCCCCAAAGCAGTCCAAGAACGGTAAGGCGAAATCTGCTGCCGGAACAGACGGCATTGATACCGCTTCCACGGCTACCCTGCTGGCCGAACCGCCTGAAGTGAAGCCGATCCCGACCACTTCGCGCCGCGAATCTGTCGTTCCTCCAAGATCCAATGGAACGCCCGCCAATCCTGACTGGCTGGACCGTCTCTGGCCTCACGAATTCCCCCACTTTGGTCAGCTTGAACTGGCGAAGCCGGAAGGTGAGAAAACCGAGCGTCACCATATTCTTACGTTCAATAAGAACGGCGAACTGGTCACCGCCTGGTCGATTTTGATGGATCAGCCCGGCAAGCTGAAGCTGCGAAACACATCGCTTTATCGCCGCAAAGAAGTTTGTCAGGTCATTGAACGCGAGCTCATGAGCGTTCTCGGGGTGGACAGCTATAAGACGAACTCCCTGACATCCACGCTCTCTCTGACTTACAACCCCCGCCAGATCAAGCGTGAGCAAGTTCTCGAACTTCTCGATCACGCCATTGTTCAGGCAGAAGTCCCAGCCCGGCTCGATAAACTCGACCTCCAACTGCCGATCGCCACAGGCTCGATTTTCCTCGCCGCCCTGGCTCAGTTTTCGGTGCCCGTTTTACTTCCAGTCGCTGGACTGGTTTTCGCTTACAGCTCGATCACGACATTCAAAGAAGCATATGTTACGCTCTTCAAAGAGAAGCGTTTAGGCGTGGATGTGCTTGATGCCATTGTGGTTGTGGGATGTATGCTCACGGGTTCGATCTTCGCCGGTGCCGTTCTTTGCTGGTGTCTCTCGCTGGGCCGACTGCTGGTCAAGAAGACTCAGGACGACTCCAAGAAGCTGCTTATGAACGTCTTCGGGAAACAGCCCCGATTCGTCTGGCTGCTGAAGGACGGAGTAGAAGTCCAAGTGGCACTTGAGAAGCTCAAGTCAGGCGACATCGTGGTGGTCAACACCGGCGAAACCGTGCCTGTGGACGGCATTGTGCATTCCGGCATTTCGATGATCGACCAGCACGCCTTGACCGGTGAATCCACACCGGCTGAAAAGGGACCTGGCGACCGCGTCTTTGCCTCGACCGTTCTGGTGGCCGGTAAAATCGAGATTGCTGTCGAAAATTCAGGTACCGAAACGGCTTCTGCCAAGATCGGCAAAATCCTGAACGACACAGCCGGTTACAAACTGACTTCCCAAAACAAAGGCGAAGCTCTTGCAGATAAAGCGGTTGTCCCAACCCTGGCTATTGGTGCGACAGCCCTGGCCACATTGGGCCCAGCCGGCGCCATTGCAGTTCTGAACAGCGACTTCG
The DNA here is from genome assembly GCA_945872325.1 of Candidatus Kuenenia stuttgartensis. Taxonomy (GTDB): domain Bacteria; phylum Planctomycetota; class Planctomycetia; order Isosphaerales; family Isosphaeraceae; genus QWQI01. The sequence goes on from CAMBZY010000120.1 coordinate 6,360, forward strand.
GGACCGGGATCCGGATGGCTGCTCCATTGGCCCTGTTGTCGAACCTCGCCCTGGCTGCCCAGAAGGGAATTCTGATCAAGGACGGACGAGCCCTTGAGCAGATGAACGAAGTGGACACCTTCCTGTTCGACAAGACCGGGACCCTGACACGTGAACGTCCGGAAGTGGGCCGGATTTATTCGACCGACGGCTATTCGGTTGAGCAGATCATGACCTGGGCCGCTGCTGCCGAGAACCGATTCTCGCACCCGATTGCCAAGGCCATTCTGCACAAGTTCGAAGAGATGAACCTGACGATGCCAACGGTGGACGACTCCCAGTACACCATGGGCTTCGGGATCACGGTGAAGATCGACGGCAAGACGATTCGCGTCGGCAGCCCTCGATTTATGACCATGGAAAACATCCCGATTCCTGACGACATGAAGGTGGCTCAGGATTCAGCCCACGGCGATGGAAATACGATGGTCATGGTGGGTGTGGACGACCATCTGGGCGGAGCGATCGAGCTTCAGGCTGCGATCAGGCCTGAGGTGATTGAAATCATCGCTGGCTTGAGGAAGCGTGGGATCAAGCATCTGGCGATCATTTCGGGCGACCACGAAACGCCGACCCGGAAACTGGCGGAATCTTTGGGCATGGACCGCTATTTTGCTCAGGTTTTGCCTCAGGACAAAGCCGATTATGTCGAAAAACTTCAGAAGGAAGGCCGCAAGGTCTGTTTCGTGGGCGACGGGATCAACGACTCGATCGCTCTGAAAAAGGCCAACGTTTCCATCTCTCTGCGTGGTGCCAGCACGATTGCCACGGACACAGCCAACATTGTGTTCATGGAAGAAGGGCTGACGAAGCTTCTGGACGTGCGGGACATTGCCCGCAGCCTCGACCATAACATCAAGCGTAGCTGGACGATGATCATCATCCCCAATGCCTTGTGTATCGTCGGTGCGTTCACCCTGGGCTTCGGTGTCATGACCAGCGTTCTGATGAACAACGTGACGGCCATTGCAGCACTTGCCAACGGGATGGCTCCGCTGCGACAACTCAAGCATATCCGTGCCGAGCAAGAGCTTGAGCGCGAAATGAGGCTGATTCATGGCTTCGAAAGAAAAACTGTATGAGAGGCCACTGAAACGGACTCTGGATGACCAGCTCAAAGCCGAGATTCTTCATCTGTTTGAATCAAAGCGTCAAATGCTCCCCTCAGGAGTTGAGATGAAATGGCACCCTAAAGATCCCGTTTTAGCCCTTCGCGGACCCATGGGAGTGGCCTTCTATGTCCACTTCCATGAGACCAGAGAACTCATGGAAGTCTATGCTGAACTTGGCTTTGCGGCCCGTCAGTTGGTCACCGAGACGCACCGCAGCCAGGCCAGAGATATGATCCACGAGATCGCCGAAGAACTAGCCCTTTAATGGACTGAACAGGATCTCCTGATGATTCGCATCGGGAGAGCTCCGACAGGTTTTGGTCAGGAAACGATCCGTTTCCTGACAAGAACTTGTCCATCCTTAACGGATTCGACTGCTCCAGAAAAACATGGCAACGGTCACAGATCCCCCTCACTCCCGTCAGGATTCAGCTCAGGTGGAACCAAGTCGTTCCATCATGGGTCATCTTGCATTTCCAGAAACGGCGGACGGGCAAAGTCCAGTCATTTCGCGGATCGAGTGGACTGGCCCTGCCCTTAACATTCACTCGAGCCAGCTTTTTAGTTGGGCCGCCGGCACGGAATCGAACGATCGCAAGGGTCTCAAAAACCTCATCGAGCGGCTCTTCCGCTCACCTGCCGTCAAAACTTGCAACATTGACCGTAATTTTCAGAAGCTGACAGTCCACCTGACGGATGGCTTTTTAACCACCCCTCTGGTGCTCAGCCAGATCACTCAGGCACTGTCGGATTCCCGCCTGGAACTGGTCCAATCGAATGCCCCTGTGGCCATCTGGGATGAAGCCCCAGCGGGCTCATTTACCGTATCGCGCGAAGGCCATCTCCTGACCACGTGGCAGGTTCTGGAAGATTCGCCGTCTAAGATC
>CAMBZY010000121.1 GCA_945872325.1 Candidatus Kuenenia stuttgartensis
ATATGCCTGGCCTGGATGCTCTGGATGAAGCGGATTTGCTGATTCTGAGCGTGCGTCGCCGGCCTTTGAAAAAGGATCAGCTTGAGCGGATTCAGAAGTTTGTACGATCGGGCAAGCCAATGGTCGGGATTCGGACCGCCAGCCATGCATTTCATTTACGTACCGGTACGATGCCGGAAGGTGTGGCCGGTTGGCCAGAACTTGACGCCGAAATCTGGGGCGGGCATTATACGAACCATCATGCGAACAATTTAAAGTCGCAGGTGGTGGGAATTGAAGCCTCAAAAAATCATCCGATCCTAACCGGCGTGGCCTTGCCATTCGCTCAGGGCGGTTCGTTTTATCAGGTTAAACCGATTGATCCCAAAGCCGTTGCATTATTGAGCGGAGAAGCCGAGGGGGTCGAGCCTGAACCGGTGGCCTATACATTTGTGAGAAAGGACGGAGGCCGATCGTTTTATACATCGCTTGGCCAGAAGGCGGATTTCGACAATAAATCGTTCGTCAGAATGATGGTCAATTCTTTGTTCTGGGCGCTCGGCCGGGATGTTCCCAAAGAATTTGAAATTCCCCGATCTCCAATCATGAAGCCGGGCGATTGGAATGCGACGACCTGGAAAGAACCAGAAAAGCCATGGATTGGCATGTCGGCTGCCAATCTTGCCGGTCAAGCACTTTGGGCTCGGTGTATGATCCCAATCGAGAATGCGAATACGCCTGTTGAAATTCAATCAAGTCAGGCGGCTCAGGTCTTTTGCAATGGAAGCCTGGCGGAACGTGTGGCGGAGGGGCGCTGGAAAGTGCCACAAATCGCGCTTGAACCAGGCGAGCTGAATCTTATTGCGTTGCGTTGGGCCAAGGTGTCCGATCCGAAAGGCGACTTGCCGACCCTGACTCAAGATGGCCATAAAGTTTCGATCGGGCCGATCTGGGAAATATGTGCAGGTTCTGGAACAGAATTGGCTCGACTGCCACTGCCTGCCAAATTTGCAGCAGCAACGGATGCAATTTCGCGAAAAGGCCATTGAGAGCCGAATTTAAACCGGTCGTTTCAATCGTGATACTGTCAAGAAGGTTGACAAACCGACCAAATGCAATTCCTGCAATAACGCCCATCGTTATGGAGGTAGGAATGATAATCAGTGCTCTGGCCCAGAAGGACTGGAGCCCTGATTCAAATAAAACCCGATTGCAGATGGTGACCACCGGCAGGTGAGCCAGAAAGATTGGGTATGTCCAGGGCGACATTCGGGCAAAACGATTTTCCCATTCTGCGGAGAGATGCAATTGAATTGGCCTGGAACAGAAGCCCAGAATGATAGCGGTGGTTGCGGATAGGAGCATCTCATCTTCGTTCCAGAATAATCCAGCGAATCCACCGATGAAAATGATGCCGAAGTAAGCGGTTTTACGCCAGTCCTGCCAATTTAGATTTGCAATTTCATATGACAAAAGCCCGGCGGCGAAGCAGAACCATCGGTCGATGAACAGGCCATCCACTCGGTACAAGGCACCCATGTCAAACATGAGAACCTGAAGCAGCAATAGGCTGAATGTAAGTATTACCAGAGCTTTACGCCAGAACGAACCGGCGATCAAGGCGCACATGACAGTGATTGCAATGAATTGCTCGTGATAGCAAAGCGACCATGCGACTCGTGTGAAAACAGTGCTATGATCAAACATAAACAGGGGCCGCCAGGTTTCAGTCAGGGTCAGATTTCCAATCCATTGCCAGATTGTCAGCTCGGCGGGTGATTGAAATTCCAGGGCGAACCCTCCAGCAAACAGACCTTTCAGGCCGTTCGCTTCCATGAGCAATAGCAATCCGGCTGTTAAACCCAAGGCCAGCCAATAAGGTGGGATGATGCGTCTCATCCTGCGCGAGAAAGAGTGGGCAATGGCCCGCCGATCGCCCGCTGATTTATCGAGGGTGTTCATCACCAACCAGCCAGCGAGGGCAAAAAAGATCGGTGTCCCGCTACCGTATTTGGTGAGCCATAGCACAGCCAGACGAATATTGAACCAGATCGGACCTGCAGCTTCTGCTTCCTCACCGAATGTCAATGCGACAGCGGCATGGTGAAGCAGAACGATAAAACAGGCGAAAACCCGCACGATATCGAGTAACGGATCGCGGCTTTTTTTCTTTGAGTTCATCTGATCAATATCCGACATTCATATCACCTCATAGATCCATAACAGATTTCAGCCGAAAAGATGAGTGCTCAACGCAAATGACGAGTGAGGTCGTATTGCGAATGATTTCTAACATCTCGATTTCGACATCGTATTTACGCGCAAGAAAATCTCGCGTGACATACGGATCTCATCATGTGTTTGTTTTTGTCACCACAGTCCGAAATTCCGGTCAAGGTTCAGTTGTCGTGACATTTATTGCGTCATTTGGATGCTAATCATCAAGTCAGGCCAAATCTTCATCCTGCTCCGCGACTGGATAATCATCAGGTTTCGTCATACTAATAATAGGCGACAGGCAAGCGCAAGTTGGCCCAATCAGAAAATTTTATTCTGGGAAAAAGATCGGCTTTATGATCGTAGGTCGTTACGCAAGAATACCTTTGACCACTTTACCAGAAACATCGGTCAGCCGGAAATCGCGGCCCTGGAATCGATATGTGAGCCGCTCGTGATCGATACCCAGAAGGTGGAGGATGGTGGCATGAAGGTCGTGGATGTGGACACCGTCCTTAACCACGCTGTACCCAAATTCGCACGTTTCGCCCCATGCAGAACCGCCCTTGATTCCACCGCCAGCCATCCATCCTGAAAAACAGCGAGGGTGATGGTCGCGGCCATAATTTCCAGGGCTGATCTTACCCTGACAGTAATTTGTCCTGCCAAATTCGCCACCCCAGATGACCAGAGTATCTTCCAGTAGACCTCTCTGCTCCAGGTCGATCAGAAGTGCTGCCGAAGGTTGATCGGTTTCCATACACTGCTTCGATATTCCGCCAGGAAGGCCACCGTGCTGATCCCATCCCTGATGAAAAAGCTGGATGAATCGCACTCCACGCTCCGCCAGTCGGCGAGCCATCAGGCAATTGGCGGCGAATGTTCCAGGCTTGCGCGAATCGGCCCCATACAAATCGTAAATGTATTCTGGTTCATGAGTTAAATCGGTCACTTCAGGAACACTGGTCTGCATCCGGAAGGCCATCTCATATTGCGCAATTCGGGTCTGGATTTCAGGGTCGTGTGTTTCCTCGGCTTCAATCTCATGGAGAGTTCGCAGTTTGTCGAGCATGGAGCGTCGCGATCCGGCATCGATTCCGGCAGGATTATTGAGGAAGAGCACGGCATCGGCAGAGGATCGAAACTGCACGCCCTGATGGCGAGAGGGTAAAAAACCGGCTCCCCAAAGCCGTGAATAAAGGGGTTGATCCGCCTTGTTTTTCGTGATCAGAACCACGAAGTTCGGCAGGTTGTCGTTCTCACTACCAAGTCCATACGAGAGCCACGAACCAACCGACGGACGACCGGCGATTTGCGAACCTGTTTGCAGGAACGTAATGGCCGGGTCATGGTTGATGGCTTCGCTGTGCAGAGAACGAATCACGCAAATCTTGTCGGCCATCCGAGCCGTGTGCGGCAGGATATCACTGATCCACGCCCCACCTTGCCCATGTTGCTTAAAGCCCGTGAATGAACCTACCATAGGCAATTGGGACTGCATTCCGGACATACCCGTGAGGCGTTGGCCCATGCGGACGGAGTCGGGTAGATTCTGGCCCTGAAGTTTGTTCAGAAGTGGTTTGTAATCAAAGGTTTCGAGATGGCTTGGTCCACCACTCTGGAACAGAGAAATCACGCGCTTGACTTTGGGCGGGTGGTGGAGGACTCTGAGATCGCCCGGTACGGAATCTGCTTTTGTCGTCTGGGAACCGCCCATGATCTCTGCAAGTGCCATCCCACCAAGCCCGTAAGCGAATCGGCCGAGCATTTCTCGACGGCTCAGGCCAGAGGTGGAAACGGGGCCAGTGCAAGGTGTGGAACGGGGCACGCCCAAATCGTTATTGATATTCATAAGTCCTATATCCTCTTAACGTTTGGTGACGCAGGGTTCGTAGTTGAGAAGTGTGAGCACAGTGGTCGTCAGGGCGGCATGGTCGGCTGATGGCAAATTGGTGTCGCGCTTCGACTCGCCGGTCGACAAGAGTTCCAGAGCGGATTTTGGCAGTTGGCTGAAGTGCGCCTTTTGATCCGCCAGAAGCTGTTTCAGTAGTGTAACTTGCTTCTCTGAAGGGATTTGGCTGGTACAGAGCCGGAAGGCTGAGATGACTTGTTTGTCGGGGTCGCCTGGCGACTGCTTCATCAACCGTTCCGCCGTAACCCTTGCAGCTTCAATATATTGAGGGTCGTTCAAGGTGGCCAGTGCCTGGAGAGGCGTGGTTGTCCGCTCGCGTTTTACCAGGCAAAATTCGCGGGTGGGGGCATCAAAAGTGGTCATGGATGGTGGAGGGGAGGTGCGACGCCAATAGGTGTACATGCTCCGCCTGTAAAGGTTTTCGCCGTGATCCTGACTGTAGCTTTTCCCCGTTCCAGCCTCTTCCCACAAGCCAGCAGGTTGATAGGGTTTGACGCTTGGCCCACCAACTTTTTGAACGAGCAGGCCACTGACGGCCAGGGCGTTGTCGCGAATCATCTCGGCAGAGAGCCTGTATCGGGGCCCACGGGCAAGCAGGCGATTTTCCGGGTCAGACGTGTAAAGTGATTGGTCAGAAGGTGTTGACGACTGCCCGTAGGTTCCTGAAAGCAGGATTAATCGAAGGGTGTGCTGAATGTCCCAGCCGTTTTTCATGAGATCGCGAGCGAGCCAGTCGAGAAGTTCCGGGTGCGAGGGCTGCTGGCCCTGATAACCAAAATCTTCGATGGTTGGAACAATTCCGCGCCCGAAAGCCTGCATCCACAAACGATTTACGATGACCCTTGAAACGAGCGGGTTGCGTGGATCGGTCATCCAAAGCGCCAGTCCCCGGCGATCTTTGGGCCAGCTTGGGTCGAATGGGAGAATGGCCGATGGTGTTTGCGGTCCAACCTCTTCGCCTCTGGCTGTATACTCACCACGGTTAAGGATATAAGCGGATCGGCGCTGGCCGGGCTTCTCGCTCATCACCATGATTTGAGGGACTTGTGAGATCAGGTCGTTTTCATCTTTTCGGAGCTTCACAAGCCTGTCGTTGATGGCTTTTACGGCTGGATCCTGACCATGAATTCGAGTATGTTCTGCGAGGTCAGCGGCTGAAGCCTCGACTTTAACACCTGCCACATGAGCGACTTCCAGTGGTGAAAGCTCTCGATTGAAGACCTCCAGATCGTCAATCTGGCCGCCTTGGAAACCGACATCGCGAAACCGTGCACCTAGAGTGAGCCACACATCGCCGCCACTGTCGCCCCAGGCACCTCGGTGGGTGATATCGCGGGTCAGGTGATCGCGAACAATGTCCACCGGTTCTGCTACACCGTTCACATATAGATGCAGGCCCGAGGCGTGGCTGGAGCCGTCATAGGTCACGCTGATCTGTGTCCAGGTATTGACTGGCAAAGGCTTTCGGCCACGAATTGCGATCGCATCGCCGGGCCAGAAATGGACGAGTGAAACGATGGGGAGACCGTTGTCCATGACCAGACTGTAGCCGCGAAAGGCAGCATCTTCAGCGGCCATGCTGGTGTGGAAGACGACGGTGCGTGGTTTATGGACGGCCGGTTTGATCCATGATGAGATTGTAAACGGTGTGGTGCGGCCAAATGCGCCTGCTTTCTGGCATACGTAAGCATCGTCGCCGCCGAACTTTATTGACTGGCCTTTGCCATCGCGGCCGGGGGCGGGTGCATAATCGCCGGAAGGCTTCAGATCGTCGAACCGAATTTCGTGATCGGCTTTGGGACGATCCGCTTTGACGGGTTTTGCCGGGTCAGCTTTATATGACGTAAGCCATTGTGTAAGCTGTTTTTCCGTTTCTGAAACTTGTTTTTTCAGTTGTTTGTGACTGGCTTGCTGATCGTTCTTATAGAGCGGTAGGGCAGGGGTTGGAGCGGTTTCTGTAAAGTGGCTGTAAAGACCGTGTTCGTCGATGTTTCCAAAGAAAGCGCTGAAGCCGTAAAAATCTTTCTGAGTGATTGGATCGAATTTGTGATCGTGACAGCGAGAGCATTCCATGGTCAGGCCAAGAAACGCGGTACCGGCGGTTCGGACACGGTCTGAGACGTATTCGACGCGGAATTCCTCTTCGATCGAGCCACCTTCGTTGGTTTGACGGTGCAGGCGGTTGAAGGCGGTTGCCAGAATCTGGTCGTTGGAGGGGTTGGGCTGGAGGTCGCCAGAAATTTGCCAAGTCACGAATTTGTCATAACTTAAGTTGGTTTGGAAGGCTTGGATCAGCCAATCTCGCCAGGGCCAGGTGTGCATGTCGCGGTCGGACTGATAACCGAAGGTGTCAGCGAATCGTGCGACATCGAGCCAGTCCATGGCCATGCGTTCGCCATAGGCGGGCGATTTGAAGAGGCGGTCGAGCACGGCCGATTTTGAGACTTGATCCGGCCGATTGTCGGCGAGAAACTGGTCGAGATCTGGCAACGAGGGGGGCAGGCCGGTGAGGTCGAATGTGACTCGGCGGAGCCAGGTGGCCCGATCGGTTTCAGGGGCATGTTTGGTCTGGGTCGATTCCAATTTTGCTGAAACGAAGTGATCCACAGGATTTCGAATCCACGAGGCAGTCTGGCCAGCTTGAGGGACATTGACTTTTTCAGGCACAGGCACGAAAGCCCAGTGAGGCTCATAATTTGCGCCTTGTGTGACCCATTGCTTAAGAAGCGATTTCTCAGTGGGATTCAGAGGCTTTTTCTGGCTGGGAGGTGGCATGACGGCTTCGGGATCATCCGACTCAATTCTTGCCAGAATTTCGCTTTCCGTCAGATTCTTGAGGTCAATCACGCCGGCTTTGACGGCAGAATCTCGATTATCAAGTCGTAAGTCGGCTTTACGGGCTGCTTTATCGGGTCCGTGGCAGGTGAAGCAACGGTCGGAGAGCAGGGGCCGGATATCGCGATTGAATTTGACTTGAGTCTTATCCTGAGGCTGAGCGATGGCTGGGATGGCCAAGCCTAACATCAGTGATAGAAGCAGGAAACGACAGAATCGGGTTTGGAGAGTCATTGAGGCGGGTTCCCAACGCGAACCGATTTAAGGTTCGAGGATAGAGAGGCGTTACATAAATTATAGTGAAGCTGGAAGTTGAAAACCAAGGGAATCCAAAATGAGATGGATGAATTGTGTATCCGATACGTTGATTCTCAGCCAATTGTCATGCCGAAAGTATTTTTGATTTTGACGGTTTTTCGAGTCAATCGCATCCAGAACAATCCGAAATAAGAGGAACGTAGATACGAGGCTGAAATTCTCTAAATAATCACAACAGGGCGAAGTCTGAGCCGGATCTGTTATACTTTTGATACCAACCAGAACGAGAACGGACTTTAACAGCCTATGCCCATACATCGCGTAATCATTGTTGACAGTGAAGTTCTTGTTCGTCAGGGACTTTCTGCAAGGCTTAACAAGACTGCCGAGATTGAGGTGGCCGGTGTTTCCAGCAGTTTCGAGCATGCCTTTGCAAAGCTTCAGATTCAGCTGCCTGATGCATTAGTGCTTGATTTTGACCCCCACGATGTGGAATCGGTAAAGTTTCTCCAGAAAATCCGCTTAAACTATCCAGGCCTTTTGATCGTATCGGTTGTGCCAACCGAGTTTTATGGTCGCAAGATCCCTCAGGATCTGATCGTTCCTGGTCGTTCTGAATTGATTGTTCGACCGCATCAGGGGACGACTGCAGAAGCGTTCTTGGACGAATTTTCAGCTCAAATCCGTCGCAAGCTTACGACGATGTTTCAGGCGTATGATTTGAATCGGCAATCGGTTTCCAATTATTCTGCGGAGCCTTTGAGCCGGCTTCCGATTGCTCCTGAATCGAAGACGACTTTGATTGGTTCATCCATATTCAGTTCCGATTCGATTGCGCGGGAGTCAAAAACGACGATCCGAACGACGGAACAGGAAACGACGGAAGTGATTATCAGGCCTTCATCTAGATCCACCAAGCGTGTGGATGTGATTGCGATCGCCTCAAGTACGGGCGGCCCGCATGCTTTGACGGAACTTTTGCCGGCACTCCCAGCCAGCCTGCCAGTGCCGATCGTGATTGTTCAGCATATGCCTGCCGAGTTTACACGCAGTCTGGCGGATCGACTGAACACAATCAGTGAGATTACAGTGAGAGAAGCGGTTACAGGTGAACCACTTAAGGCGGGGCTGGCGTTATTGGCGCCTGGCGACAAGCACATGGTTGTGGAGCGATCGATTGATCAGAATATGCTTGT
>CAMBZY010000122.1 GCA_945872325.1 Candidatus Kuenenia stuttgartensis
TCTGCTCAAAGATTGGTCCTGAAAACGGCTTGCGTGCATTCCCCCTGGTCGTGTTGTGCGACGATGCCGAGTTCACAGCCCGCTCACTTCGGAACTTTCTGTGGGTCACTTTCACCCGTTCCAACCCCGCAGCTGATATCGATGGGGCCGATTCGGAGACTCGCCAGAAGCACTGGTCGTGCAAGCTCCCACTGGTCATTGATGCGCGTCATAAACCATTCCACTCATGGCCTTTGGATGATGATCCCCAGGTGGAGCAAATGGTGGATGCCTGGGCTGCACCGGGTCGGCCTTTGCATGGTGTCTATTGATTTATCCAGCTTCGAGGATTCATGATGATGAAGTTTTGGCCAAATCGCTTTGTTTTGGCCAGAGCTTGAATTCTCAAGAAGAAACTGGATTGAAATACACCATGCGTAATATGCAATCGTTGGTTATTGCTGGTCTTTTTACGGCTATTTGTCTGCAAACGACAGGCTGCTCGAACCCTGCCGATGATAAGTTCAAAGCCGAGGCCACCCCGCCCAAGCCTTCCAATAAGACGTTCACCACATCTGCCACAGAAGGCGATAAAGCCCCTGAAGCCAAGGCTTTGCCAGCCGGCACAAAGTTGGTCAAAGCTGTGGCCGCAAGCTCCAAGATTGAATTTACAGGTTCCAAAGTCACAGGCAAGCACGACGGTGGATTCAAGATTTTTACAGCCGAAGCCCAGGTGGACTCAGCCAAAAAGCAGTTGATCGAATTTAAAGCCACAATCGACATGAATTCGACGTGGTCCGACAGCGACCGGTTGACTGGTCACCTGAAGAATCAAGATTTTTTTGATGTCGCGAAGTTCCCAACAAGCGTTTTTGAAGCCACCGAAATCAAGGCTGTCGGCGGCGAGACAAAGCCTGCCGGTTCAACACATTCGATCACGGGCAACCTCACACTTCATGGTGTGACCAAGTCGATTGCATTTCCTGCCAAAGTGGCGATCGCGGAAAATGGTGGTGTCACGTTTGATACCGAGTTTGCCATCAACCGCAAAGACTTCGGGATTGTATATCCTGGCAAAACCGACGACTTGATCCGTGATGAAGTGGTTCTGCGGCTTAATGTCAAAGCCGAGTGAATCTTCGGTCTGAAATTATCGCGAAATCGCCTTGAGTCAAATTCAGGGCGATTTTAAATGTCATTAAGTCCGCCAGCCAAAGTGCCGCAAGCGGCAGCGATATCGGCCCCTCCAGAATATCGTCTGACAACAGGCTGGCCGAGCAGGTCTTTAAGTCTTTGTCGGAAAACATTTAATTCGTCAATTGATGGACGCCGGTGCTGGCCGGTCAGGTCGGTGACTTCAATCAGGTCGAGCCTGATGGGCGTGTCTCCGATGATTTCTTTCAATGCCAGGGCATCTTCCTCGCCCATGTTTTCATCGGCCAGGCAAACGTAAGCCAGGTTGGTGCGGAGCTTATATTGCAAAGCATACCGACGGACGGCTTCCATCAGATCTTTTACAGGCCAGCGGGCAGCCACAGGGACGAGTTTTTTACGTTTTTCGTCGATGGCGGCACCGAGGCTGACTGAGAGCCGAAACCGTCGTTTTTCATCCATAAACCGGTGCATTTCCGGCACCACACCGACGGTGCTGATCGTCATGCTGTCGGCTCTGATCATTCCACCATAGCAGCATGAAAAAAGCTCAGCGGCGGTCATCACCTTCTCATAATTTGCCAGAGGCTCGCCCATGCCCATGAAGACTGCGCCGGTGATCCGCCGGCCCTGCTCGCGGGTGATTTCAAAGGCGTGGGCCATTTGGTCGACAATTTCCCAGGCCTCCAGATTACGCCTGGAAGTCATGCGTGCCGTGGCGCAAAATACGCAACCAAAGGCACATCCGACTTGACTGGAGAGGCAGACACTGACTGCTCCCGGCTTTTCCAGAGGGATCAAAACCGTTTCAATCGCCTTCTGGTCGTGCGTGATCAGGCGGAGTTTCTGGAAGTTGTCCACCGGCGAGGTCTGGATGGTGTCGAGCCTCAGCCTGGGCAGGTCGCCCACGGTCTGGGCAATCTTTAAAGGCACCTTGCAGTAGGAGTTCCATGATTTCGGATCAAAATCTGCATGGCGAATCACGCGGGCCAGCCAACTGCGGGCGGCTGTCGGATTCAGACCTGTGGTGGCCACATGCTGATCAAATCCTGCAGGCGGCTGATTGCGCGGATCAAAGCCAGACCAATCGGCCACAAGGTCTCTGGAGTAAACTGGTTTCGTCGCCATTTGGCCTGCCGTTCAGGAGCTTTTTTCGGTGTCGGATCAAGCCACGTCCTTGTCGCAAGATCGTGCTCTGTCAGATTCAATATAGCTTAAAGCTGCGGGTTGTTCCAACCGATCCACTCGAAAATGCGTTATGAAGAAGACTTCCAAAAACTTTTCAGATTTTTCAAAAAAGATCAAACCATCGGCTCAGGGCCATCGTATCACTAGATATCGAAACCATGAATAGACGAACCCGCCGCAACCTTCACCCACTGACAGCACCCTGCCACTCGCCGAAATGGCTGAGGGGGCTTGATCGTCGGCCAATTGTGCCGATGATATGTGTATCGGAGGGTGTGGATGCGACGGCTTCTGCTGTTCGTGTTTTTGATGCAAGCATTTGAATGGTAACCAAATAGGAGGTATGCCTGAGATGTTTAAAAAGAATGCGGTGGCTTGGGTGGCCGTTGGTATGTCGGCCACAAGTCTGGTCTACAACGCAGCGCCCCGGCGTAGTGTGCCGGCAATCGCCCCGATGGCGAGCGAGGAATTGAAGACGGCCAAGGCTCTTTCCACAGCCTTTCATAACGTCGCCGAATTCGCCCACGAGTCCGTGGTTCAGATTTCGGCTGAAGGTAAAAAGGTTCCTCGAGCGGCATCTGGTGGGAATAACCGTCGCGGCCCGAACCCGAATGGGCCGATGCCCGGTGGCCCTGGTGGCCAACAGATGACACCTGAACAATTTGAAGAACTCTTTAAGAAATTCTTCCCTGAAGGTGCCGCTCCGTTCAAATTTGAGCGTCAACAGCAAAGCCAGACTCCATCTTCTGGCACCGGCAGTGGCTTTGTTTACGACGACAAAGGCCACATCGTGACCAACAATCACGTGGTGGAAGGTGCGGAAGTGATCAAAGTCTCGTTCCACGATGGCGAGGAATATATTGCCAAACTCGTGGGCCGTGACCCTCAGAGCGATATTGCCGTTCTCAAGGTCGAAAAAGCCAGCTACAGGCCGCTCCCGCTTGGCGACAGCGTGGGCCTGAAGGTGGGCGAACTGGTGATGGCCGTCGGCAGCCCGTTCGGTCTTGACAGTTCCTTCACCGTGGGGATCGTTTCAGCCACTCACCGGAACGACCTAGGGATTGTCGGACAAAAGGGTTACGAAGATTTCATTCAGACCGATGCAGCCATCAATCCAGGCAATTCCGGTGGTCCTCTGGTGGACATGAATGGCCACGTGGTGGGCGTGAATTCGGCCATCGTTTCAGGCAGCAGAGGTAACGATGGCGTGGGCTTTGCCATTCCGATCGACATGGCCGCGAAGCTGGCTGACAAGCTGATCGCTCGTGGTAAGGTGGAACGGGCCATGATGGGGATCAATCTTGGGCCACTTTCGCCATCTCTGGCCCGTCAGTTTGGGCTCGATCCGAAGACTCCAGGTGCGATGGTTCAGGACGTTGTTGCCGGAAGTCCTGCAGCCAGCGCGGGTTTGAAGTCGGGCGACATCATCACCAGATTCGACAATAAGCCGGTCGATAGCTGGCTGGCTCTGCGGAATCGCGTGAGCGTGTCGGATATCGGTAAGCCTTATGAGATTGGATACATGCGGGAAGGTCGCGAGGCTGTGGCCAAGGTTGTTCTTGGATCAGCCGAAAAGATCGACCCACTGCGAGCTGACGCCGAAGTTGAAAAACCAGCTGAGGCCAAGCCGGAACCCGTTTCTGCAACGAGCTTTGAGCAATTCGGGCTGAGCCTTCAGGCGATCACTCCGGAGCTGGCCGACAAGTTCGGTTATGGCCGCGAGGCGAAGGGCCTGCTGGTGGCAGCCGTCAAGGAAGGCAGTCCTGCAGAGGCGATCGGACTCCAGGAAGGATTTTTGATATCGAAAGTTGTCAAAAATCGGATTCCAGCCGCTTTGACCTCTGTCAAAGAGTTCCAGGATCTCGCTGAAAAGGCTGATGAGCTTGCGGTTTACGTGCAATCACCGCGTAGTCCAGGTGGCCGGTTTGTGACGCTTTCGAAGCAGAAGTAAACCGTCCAAAACGTACTAAATCGTTCGAAAACTGAACCGCCGCCACTTTCAGATCATGGACGTGGCGGCGGTTCTTCTTTATGATATTTCAAATAGAGTTCGGAAATAATCTCAACGTGGGGTCGCATGATCAATCGACAGCGTACGCCGGAACTGATGGATCAGCCTGGTCTTGACCCTTCCGAACATGCCGCAGCACTGCGTGGCTTGAAGCGCATCCATAAGATCAGCCTGAGCGAGCGGTTTTTTATAAAAGCATTGGAAACAATCGCCAAAAGTCAGTCTGGCAGGCCTTTACGCGTTCTTGACATGGCCTGTGGGGGCGGTGATCTGCTCTGTTCTCTGGTGAAAAAGGCCAGATCCAAGGGTTGGAACATCGCTGCCGAGGGCTGCGATTTTAGTGATCAGGCCGTACAGATTGCCACGGAGAATGCCAGAAATCACGGCGTTACTGCTCGCTTTTTCCAGTGGGATGCCCTTCAGGGGCCACTGCCTGAAAAGTATGACGTGATTGTCAATTCCCTGTTCCTGCATCACCTGGATGAATCGCAAGTAGTGACTGTGCTTAGGAATATGGCCGATTCTGTCAACCACATGATCGTCGTGGACGATCTCATTCGCAGCCGCTGGGGCTATGTCATGGCCAAGGTGGGTTGCCACCTTCTGAGCCGCTCTCCAATTGTTCATTTCGATGGCCCGGTTTCCGTGAAAGCAGCATTCAGCCTTGCTGAGATCAGCGATTTGGCCAGCCAGGCTGGTTTGTCTGGTGTACAGATTCAAAAGCATTGGCCAGAACGATTTATACTGACTTGGCAGGCGTCTTGATGCGAACCGCTCAGGATTTGTCTGATATTGATTCCATATCATGGGATGTGGCCGTGATTGGAGCCGGTATTGCAGGCTCTGTGATGGCTCGAGAGCTCTCTCGTGAAGGCTTGAAAGTCTTGCTGATTGAGAAAAAGCGATTCCCAAGGGCCAAGGTTTGCGGAGCCTGCCTGAACGGACTGGCTCTATCGGTGCTGGATCATTTGGGGCTGACTGATCGCATCAGAGCTGCTGGAGGGGTCCCTCTGCACTCGTTTTTCAGTCGTCAGTCAGGCAGAAAATTGAATGTGCCGGTTCATGAAGGTTTGGCCATTTCGCGAACAGTTCTGGATCCGATTCTGGCTGAAGCAGCCTCTGAATCTGGCGTCCGTTTCATGCAAGAGACCACAGCCTCTTTAAATGGAACGACTGAAAATGGCTGTCGGGTGAATTTGGAGCAGCACGGCGAGAAAATTGTCATTACGGCTAAGGCTGTGATTGTGGCCGCTGGATTGGCTCCTGCGATACTTTCAAATCACAAGGAATTCTCATTGGAAATCCAGCCAAATTCCAAAATTGGCGCGGGTTGTATTATCGAGAATGCTCCGAAAAGCTATGGTCCTGGCGTGATTTACATGGCGGTGGGCAAGGGCGGGTATGTGGGCATGGTGCGGGTGGAAGAAAATCATCTGGATATTGCATCTGCATTTGACGCTTCATTTCTGAAGCAGCAGGAATCGCCAGGGCAGGCGGCCCGATCGATCCTTCAGGAATCAGGTTTCGAGGCCATTCCAGGGATTGAAAATGCAAAATGGCTGGGTACACCGGCCCTGACTCGAAGGTCTGATCCGCTTGCAATGGATCGAGTCTTTTTGTTGGGCGATTCGGCAGGATATGTCGAACCATTTACGGGTGAAGGCATGGGCTGGGCTTTGGCGTCTGTGATTTTGCTCAAGCCGATTGTATTAAAAGCAGTGGCGGGCTGGCGAACTGAATATGGGCTGGAATGGAAAGCCGCGTACGATGACTTTGTAGGGAATCGTCAAAGATTGTGCAAATTGCTTGCTAGATCACTGGCTCGTCCAATCATTTCAACGATTGCATTTCGATGTGCCGGGATTGTTCCAGGATTGACTGGAAGAATGGTCAGTTTCATCAATGCACCATTTGAATTCGGGTCAGAAAGGGTTGTGAAATCATGATCATCGCAGGCATCGGAACGGCTGTTCCACCACACACCATCGAACAATCGGCAGCATTTGAGATCATGAAAGTGCTCTCTCCGATCGAGCCACACCAGAGCCGGCTTTCGAGGGCTGTGTATCATAATTCAGGAGTTTCCACGCGGCACTGTGTGATTCTGGACCAATCCGAAGGCGAACATGCTGACCGCCAGCAATTCTTTACCGAGCAGGAGCCGACCACTCTTGACCGGATGAAGAAATACGAGGTTTCGGCGATCCCACTGGCCCTTGAATCGTGCGGAATGGCATTTGAAAAATCTGGTCGATTGCCGAGCGAAATCACTCACTTGGTGACTGTCTCATGCACCGGATTTTTCTCGCCAGGTGTTGATCTGGCCATTATCAAGCACTTTGGGATATCTCCCGAAGTCGCTCGTACAAATGTCGGTTTCATGGGTTGCCACGGCCTGTTTAATGGCTTAAGAGTGGCTCAGGCATTTATTGAAGCGGACCCATCTGCCAAAGTCCTGATCTGTGCATTAGAGCTTTGCAGCCTCCACCACCAATACGAGTGGACCACCGACAACATGGTGGCCAACGCTCTTTTCGCTGACGGTTCAGCAGCTATTGTTGCTGAATCATCGGTCCAGAATGACAATCCAGACAACCATTACAAGTTGATTAAAACCGGCTCGTATGTATTTCAGGACACGGAATTTGCGATGTCCTGGAGGATCGGCGATCATGGATTTGAAATGACACTCTCTGCCGAAACGCCACGCCTGATCCACGAGCATCTCCGGCCCTGGCTTGAGAAATGGCTTTCAGAGCAAGGGCTTGCAATCAAAGATGTAGGATCCTGGGCGGTACACCCGGGCGGGCCAAGAATTCTGAAGGCATTTGCCGAGTCGATCGATCTGCCAATTGAAGGCGTGGCTTCATCGTTCCACATCCTCAATCATTACGGCAATATGTCATCGCCTACGATTGCATTTGTCATGAATCACTTAAAAGAGACAGGCGCAGCCAAGCCCTGTGTGGCCATCGGCTTCGGGCCAGGGTTGGTCACCGAGGCAGCTTTGTTCTTTTAAAAGTGCGTGGCCCATAAAACACTTTTTGCACTGGCTTTAAGCACTAAAGGTGCTGTCCATACCAGCCAAGGCCAGCGGCCTTGGTGGTGGGAGGATGGTGATTGGCTTTCACGAACCTTGGACGTTGCCCAAGGCTGTTATGGGTCTGGCCTTTGGCACTAAAACCAGATCACTCTCAATCCCATAATCCTGAGAATCCCCTATGAGCCATTAATTTTAATCCTCGTCATAATCCTTACAACCTAAATAATACATGCATTCGTTAAAACGATCTCACTTTGCATTGAATTCAGGCGAACTGGGTGTTTTTTGATGCCCCATTTCAGCATTGACCTGCGTTGTCGTGTTATATTGGTATCAATTCGCTATTTCAAGAAATTGAATCAGGTGCCTAATCAAGGAGAGTTCGATGAAGTTCAGCCAATTCAAACTGGGAAGACATTTTTCTGGCCTGGGGCGTCGTGAATCGAATGCCCTAAAACGAACCAGGAAGTCGGGCCTATTTCTCTCGATGGAACCACTGGACGACCGTATTGTCATGGCGGTCAGCACCTGGTCCGGCGCCGTGGATACGCTCTGGTCCACAGCTGGCAACTGGGACACCGCACCGATTGCAGGCGATACTCTGGTCTTCCCCTCGACCGCCACTTCATTCATATCTGTGAACGACTTTTCGGCTGGTGAATCGTTTGGTAATATCACGATAAATGGTTCCGGGTACTCCATTACCGGCAATTCGATCAGCCTTGCAGGGTCGATTGAGTCGACTCAAAATACGGGAGGGAACCTGCTGGGCCTGAATCTGACATTTACTGGGGCCAATTCGACCATCAATGTCGCTCAAACCTCAGCCAATCTAAGCCTTAGCGGGGCCATAACGAGTCCCACGGTTTTGGAAAAAATCGGCTCAGGGAAACTGATTTTCACAAACAGCCTGACTTATACTGG
>CAMBZY010000123.1 GCA_945872325.1 Candidatus Kuenenia stuttgartensis
GATTGGCGAACAAAAGCAGGCGGCTGATGTGGCTGCTAAAGCACCGGTCGACAAAGGTATTAAACAAACACGTTTACAGAACTCAGAAATCGAAAAGCAATCAGTAGAAACAAAACGATCGACCTTAACTACAGTACGACAAAACCAAAGCATGCTGGGTCGATTCTATAGCAGCCTTTTTGGTCAATCGAAATAAGCATATAAAATCATAAGACCAAGTGGTTCAGGTGTTTCCTGATCCACTGATCTTGGTGATAGCAATACTTGCAGGAGATTAAGCTAAAGCCAGTGTTTCAACATCGTGATTGGTAATCTGCTCGGCGCCGGTATCAGTGATATGGTAATTGTGTTCGATACGAATTCCGCAGATGCCTTTTTCATAAATCCCTGGCTCGATGGTGACCACTTCGCGGCCAATCAGTGTTTCAGGACTTCTTGCGACGAAGAATGGTGCTTCTGGATGCATTAATCCTACACCGTGACCAGCATGGCCAGGCATCCCGCCCGGGAAACCTGCTTCTGCAATGGCACGCTTTACAGCCTGCTCGATCGCTGCCGCTCCGCTACCTGTTCGCAGGTGCGCAAGCGAGGCATGCAGAGCTTCCACACAAGCTCTATGGCGAAGCCAAAGCTCCGTGGGCGGTCGATGGCCAATATATTTAGTCGCTGCAATATCGGCTCTGTACCCATTTACAACCACAGAAAAATCGAGCAAAACCAGTTCGTTTGCCTGAATCATTCGGTGACTTGGAGGGCCCCCCACGTCTTCACATCGTGGCCCTGAGACAACATCTCCATAAAGCCTTACAGGCTGGCCAGCAAGCCGGTTGGCTTCGGTTTGCATGACCATGAACAATTCCATTTCCGTCATTCCAGGCTGAATTTTTGTCCATGCGTGGTCCATGACCCGACTCACAATTGCTCCACAGGTGCGAAGCAGTTGCAATTCGTCTTCGTCCTTCTGAATTCTCATTCGCCTGACAACAGGATCGATATCCGTAATTGTATCTCGCCCCAGCTTATCCGATATGGACCAAAATGCAGCCCCTGGAACGCGGGCCAGAGAGGCTCCTACGCGACTCGCTTTATGCGATTCCAGCTCTTTTCTGGCCTCTTCCAATATAAGTGCGCGTCGATCTCCAGCAGGTTCAATCCCTCGATACCATGCGACACATCGTTTTTTTTCTGTATGGGCAAGTGCTGCGTAACCATCCAGCAAATTGTCGTGCACCAGTGTGCATTCATCCGGTGTCATCACCAAAAAAGCCGATGCATTATTGGCTTGAAATACATGTTCAGCAATATGAAAATTTGCAAAATAAGCCAGTTGATCTGCACCACCTGCGATAATCACATCAGGTGTGGGATCAAGCCTTGAAAAAAGACGTGCCCGGCGAGCCTGACAGCCCTCTGCAGAAAGGTCAAATCGATGGGGTTGCAATGTGAGAGGAGTCGGGCCGTTTTTTGAGGTAGCTTCCATGATTTTAGTTCAGTTCAATGAATTGTGATATGTGATATGAGTCGAAAACGGGCAGGCCATTCAAATCATAGCCTGCCCATCAAATCCACCGTTGATTATAGAGGCTTGATCCACATGTTCCGGAATGAAACCGAGTTGCCATGGTCCTGGAGCAGGATTGGTCCTGAGAGACCTGGCTTCATGTCAAGCCCGCCTGGAGTGACTGAGATCGGCTTGTCGTCGAGAATCTTCTGACCGTTTTGGATCACCGTAATCCGGGCCTTTTCCACTTCCTTGCCGTCAACCAATTTGGCCGATCGGAAGGTGATGTCATAGCTCTGCCATTCCATCGGCTTGCGGCAGGCATTCACAGCCGGTGCATACTGCTTGTAAATTGCACCACAGTCATTATTCTGAGACTTGAGCCCATAGGAATCAAGCACTTGAAGCTCATATCGGCCAGCTTGATATACGCCGCTGTTACCACGCCCCTGGCCCGTGGCTTCGGGCATGTATGGCGTACGGAATTCGACGTGAAGCTGGTAGCTGCTGAACTGTTCGGCTGTCCTGACATCGCCGCTGCCACCTTTACAGGTCAAAACGCCGTCTTCAAAAGTCCAGCCAATCGGATCCCCATTTCTTTTGGTCCATTTTGATTTTGAATCCTTATCCTTTCCCAGAAGGACAATTGCGTCCTTTGGAGCAGGTGCGCCCAGACTATCTTCGGCAGATTGGGCGACCATTGTCAGGCTCATCAGGCATAATAGAGCAGTGGCAAGTGATTTGAGATGGTACTGCATGATTCAGGTTCTCGATGGTTGGAGCATGTGCGAAGTAGGGGCGGTCAAAAGAAGTGACCTTAGAGGCTAGTCTATCGGTACGTATGGCAGACGCAAGAGTTCATGCCAGTGAATCACTCGTCACTAGACTCGCGGATCTGTTGGAACCCATTGTAGATCAGGGATTTGTGAAATGACCGGTGCTGAAAAAAGTCGTCATATCGCTTGCGGAATCGACTTGGGAACCACCAACTGCGCCATCGCCTGGGCCGATTTCAGCCCTGGCAAAGCGCAGATCAAGCCCCTGATTCATCCTGTCGAACAATATGTGAGTCTCGGAGAACTTCAGTCCCGAACCATGCTCCCATCAGCCCTTTATCTTATGGCTGACGCAGAACTTACAGAAGATTCAATTCGATTGCCATGGGCCGACTCTTCCCGAATGATCGTTGGCGAACTGGCTCGCGTACTTGGCCCTAAAGTTCCTGGCCGATTTGTGGTTTCCGCCAAAAGCTGGCTCTGCCACGATCGTGTCGACCGCTCCTCGCCCATACTTCCCTGGGGTGCCCCGCCTGAATCTCGAAAAATTTCGCCCGTTGAAGCGGCTCAGCATGTCCTGAACCATATTCGGCAGAGCTGGAATCAGCTCCCAAACCGCACAAATCTGGAAAAACTGCCACTCGTTCTGACAGTTCCCGCTTCGTTCGATGAAGCCGCCCGCAGGCTGACTGTCGAAGCTGCCCGAAGTGCCGGCCTCGGCGATAATCTTTCCTTACTGGAAGAACCTCAGGCCGCGTTTTACGCCTGGATTGCCGATCACCCAAACAGTTGGCAAAAACATCTACAAGCTGGCGAGACGATCCTGGTTTGCGACGTAGGTGGTGGTACAACTGACTTTACGCTGATCTCCGCCATCGAAGAAGCGACTGGCCCAGGGTTCGAACGGGTGGCAGTTGGCGACCACCTGATGCTGGGCGGGGACAATATGGACCTGACCCTGGCGCACATTGTGGAAGGGCGTTTGGGCCAGCGATTGTCGGTCGATCAGTGGACAAGCCTGAGAGCTCAGTCGAGGTCGGCCAAAGAACGCCTTCTGGGTGATCATCCGCCTGCAAACATGCCGATTGGGATCACCGGTAAAGGCTCGCGGGTGGTGGGCGGATCGATGTCCGCCACAGTCACTCGCGACGAGGTTTTAAATACCATTTTAGAAGGTTTTTTCCCGGAATGCCCACTAGGCGAACGGCCAGCCCAAGGGAATCGAGCTGGTTTTCAGGAGTTTGGCTTGCCGTTTGAGCAAGACGCAGCCGTGACTCGTCACCTCTCGTCTTTCCTTGGTTCGGTTTCTCCAGATTTACTACCTTCAGCCATTTTATTTAACGGGGGAGCTTTAAAACCAGCCATTGTTCGGGAACGGATTGTAACGACCTTGAAATCATGGCTGGTGCAAGCTGGTAAAGATCCTGAGAAATTAAGGGTGCTGGATAATCCTGATCTCGATCTTGCAGTCGCTCGCGGGGCAGCTTATTATGCAGCCGTAAAGCAGGGCGGAGCAGGGCTGAGGATGAAAAGCGGGCTGGCACGATCACTTTATGTCGGTTTGCAGAATTCCGCTGATACTAGTTCTATAGACTGGCTTTGCGTCGTTCCTCGCGATGCTGCCGAAGGCGAACCGATTATTATCGAAGGACCTGAATACCAATTGATGGCAGGGCGAAAGGTAGGGTTTCCGCTGGCAACCAGCTCGATCAGGCCACAGGACAAACCTGGAGATTTATTACCAAATACAGCTTTAGGCCTGCGTACCCTTCCTCTGCTTGAAGTGGAAATTAAAGTAGGTAGAAAAGCCAAGGCGGAAAGTGTACCAGTACAATTGCAATCACAGGTCAATGCCATTGGAACTGTGGATCTTTGGTGTGCATCAAAGTCAGATCCACGCAAATGGCAATTGGAAATTGGGACTCGAAAGATCGGGAAATCCGATCAGGGAGAGACGGAAAACAAGGCTGGAAATGTGGATGCGCCAGAATCTGCGGGCGTGATTGATCAAGCACGTTTAGAGCTGGCAAAAAATCAGGTTGAAATCGCATTTGCTAAAATCAAGGCTGATGAGGAAGACGGCCCTTCGAGACTTGTCAAACGGCTCGAAGAACTTCTTGATTCTGACAGATCTTCTTGGCCAGCATCTACTTGCAGGGCTATCTTTGAAACACTTAGAGCCATTCCCGAGGTCCGAAAAAAATCACCAGGCCATGAATCTCGCTGGCTTAATCTTGTTGGATATGCATTAAGGCCAGGTTTTGGTCAGCCATCTGATGAACAGAGACTTAAGAGCATTTGGTCCCTATTTGGAGCAGGCCCGCTAAACTCGAAGGAAATTCAGGTCTGGGTTGAGTGGTGGGTCTTATGGAGACGTTTATCGCCTGGATTAAACCGGTCACAACAAGACGAAATCTGGAGAAGGCTTCAGGGCGTGCTCATCGGTTCAGGGAAGAAACCTGACCGAAAAATATCGACTCAAGAATTTGGTGAGATGGTCCGTACAGCAGCTTCGTTGGAGCGGCTGGATGCCTCTATGAAAATGCAACTTGGAGGCAGCCTGCTCAAAAGTTTGAAATCAGACCCAACTCAGGCACCGGCGTGGCTTTGGGCGCTCGGCAGAATTGGTTCCCGCCAGCCACTTTATGGGCCATTAAGTGGTGTGATACCGGCAACTTCAATAAAGCCCTGGATCGACGACCTCCTGAATTTCAATCCTGAAACCCAGAGAGCTAAAGACTCATTGAAACTGGCCTTGTTGATGATCGCCAGGAAGGATCATGACCGATCTCTCGATTTTGACGAACAATTACGAACCCGTGTCCTAACCTTTCTGATTCATCACGGGGCAACTGAGCTAGAAACATCTGCATTAATCGAGTATCAACCACTTGGCAAAGATACAGCCGAGGCGGCTCTGGGCGAGAGCCTCCCGATTGGATTAAGCCATAAGAACTCTTCTAAAGAATAAAAAATGTCTGTCGTCACTTAAAAACAACAAGAATCCCCATTCGCGAATGTCGCAGAATGGGGATTCTTATATTTTAAGAGACTACTATGGATGATTAATCGCAGGATCAGCCTTTGTATTCAGCTCCACGATAACGTTCGAGTAATTTCTTGGTTGAAACAATTCCGGCTGGTTCCGGTGTCTCGTTACCTTCGTATTCGATCCCAATCCAGCTGTTGTAACCAGCATCGGTGACGATTTTCAGGATCCGCCCGAAGTCCATATCCCGCTCGTTTCCTGCGGCATCAAACACTAACGACTTCGCAGAAACACCCTTCGCGTAAGGCATCATGCGAGCGATCGCTTTGTAGATATCAATCGTGTGCTTGCCGTTCTTATCGCGTGGGAAATTGCCAAAGTCGGGCAAGGTGCCAAAGTTCGAACTGCCTACTGCTTTGATCAAAGCAATCAGGCTGTCAGGGTCTGACGATGGTCCCCCGTGATTTTCGCAAATGATTTCAATTTTATTTTTTGCCCCATATTCAGCCAGAGCGGCACAGGCTTCTGCGGCCGGAGCGGTTTTGGTGGGCGAATAATTGCTACCGGTATTAATACGAATGGCATGACAGCCAATCAATGCGGCGGCATCCACCCATTTCTTATGATTTTCAACGGCCTGATTGCGTTTTTCGGTATTTTCTACCGATAGATCGCCTTCAGCATCAATCATAATCAAGACATTCGTCACTCCATGATCAGCGGCCCGTTTTGTAAGTTCTTTTAGATACGCTTCATCACGAACTTTATCTTTGAAGAATTGATTGACATATTCCACGCCGTCAATTCCAAATTCCACTTTGGCCATTTTAGGGAAATCAAGATTCAAGTCAGCCGTTTTTGCTCTATCGGCGAACAATCGCTTGTGAAGTGACCATTGGGCCAGCGAAATTTTAAAGTCGCCGATTTTTCCGGCTGAAGGCTTCCCAGACTCATCTGCTGCGAAGCTGAAATTGCTGAGAACAGGCGACAAAGCGGCAGCAAGACTGAAACGGCCGATTTGACGACGATTATATTGTGACATGTTCATCGTTCGAGATTCTCCCTGAAAAGTAGACCAACGGAATGGAACAGACTAGTAAAAGAGCGTTGAAAAAATACAATTCCACGCGAAATTGTATTCCCTTGAAAATCAGTCCAAAATCACGCATAGGCGACATCTTTATCATCAAGACCGGTCTTGAGGGCCGTCGCGGCATCCCCAAATCGTTCAGGTCCCGTAAAACCGTAAAACTTCTCAGCCACAACCAGGTGCGGTTCCAGCGTGCAAAAGCCATGATATCCATGCGTTACAGCATCGGCGATCAGTTTGGGGATCTGCCCTTCACCTTCACCGGTTGGTACACATTTATGGGTTTTGGTGCAATAATCCTTCACATGAAAGTGGCTGACTCGGGGCCTAAGCAGTTGCCAGGCCTGATCGATATCTTGCCCCACTTCGAGATAATTTGCAGGGTCAAAAGCATGGCCCAGAACGTTGCTATCCACAGCCGTGATGAGGTCGTGAGCACGTTCAGCCGTATCTCCGTAAATCCCTTTCTCATTTTCCAGAAAGAGTTTGATACCGCGTTTTTCAGCAATACCAGCCAAAACTTTCATACGCTTGACGACTTCGTCGCGGTGGATTGCTGGATCATCTCCTTCTGGCATGTAAAAGCTGAAAATCCGAATCCTTGGGGCCTGGTAAAACTCGGCAATTTTCAACGCGATCTCATATCGCTCCAAGTGAGGCTCGAAAGGATCGGTGATTTTAATCTTGCCGATCGGCGAACCGATTGCACTCAGGCCAAAGCCACTCTGGCGTAACTGATTCCGAAAATCCTGATGTTCATCCTCGGTAAGGTCAAGGACATTCTTGCCATGAATCGAACGAAATTCGATGTGGCGGATTCCATGACGCGCCAGTACGGCAATCTGTTCTTCCGGCTGTGGTGAAATCTCGTCAGCAAAAGCACTTAGAGTAATCATGGGTTTGTTGCAGATTCGACCTGAGAGAGTTGTGTATGAGACTGAAACGAGAATCGTTTCCGCGATATAAACAAAAATAACGAGTGCCGGCGAAGTTCGCTAGGGGGTGGAATTCGTAATCTGTCCTGTTACGATACATTCCATGCTGTAGGATTCTAGCAAAAGTACGATTGCGGGAAGGCTTGACAACTCATGATCATCGAATGGATTACCACTTTTCTCATCATACTCTCAGGCGTATGGTTCCTGACGGAAGTCCTTCAGTCGTCATGGTATGAGTCTGTTGTGACGAACCTGATCCCACGACTCCTGATCGCCTCACTCATCCTCACCGCTGTGCAGGTGACGTCCCATCTACGGATGGAAACCATGCTCAGCGAAGGCTTGCCTTACCTGATCGGTTCCGGAATTTTATGGGTGGGATGCTTCTGGGCGATCCTGAATTTTGCGACCAACCATGCCCTTGGTCTCGGTATTGCCGGTATGCTGGTTCTGACAAGCCTGTCAGGTCTAACCAGTGACGGGCTTCAAGGCATCGGACGAACGGCACGGATCGACACCAGCAAACCAGCCAAAAAGTCAGTCCGGACCAAACGTTACAACTCGGCAATTGCCCCGTTTCAGCAACCCGGACAAGTCTCAAAAGGCACGGATTCCAACCCGGCTCAGCCAACAGCGACAACCCAACCTGCCTCCAAATAACCGCTTGACCCCATTCCTTCCAAACACCGCATTTTGAAGGTCGTTAGGAAAAATGGGGGAGCGATTCAAAGGAGCATACCAAGTTCCGTTATCGGCCAAGCTTTTCGAGGATATTTTTCGTGATCTGTTCGATAGCGGCATCACCACCTCGCAACCCATGAGCCCAATCTGTTGAGCCGGCCGTGACAACCGTTCCGCCAGATGGGACAGTGTAAGTTCCCAAAACGGCTGCTCCCATTCGATTTTTCTTGTACTTTTCGTACCATTCCGCATCATCTTTATCCCAGATAGCCGGAGCCGTGGC
>CAMBZY010000124.1 GCA_945872325.1 Candidatus Kuenenia stuttgartensis
CCGAACGTCCTTGGTTTGGCTGGCTTGAAAGCCGGGCTTGAATGGGTTCTTGATCGTGGTGTGGAAGTAAGCCGATTACACGAAGTGGCACTGCTCCAGAAAGTGGTCGATTGGACCGCTGATCACGCTGATCATTGGGCAATCGCTGGTGCGTGGGATCCTGCCCGTCATGTCGGAGCACTTTCGCTGAAGCCGCCTGAAGGCATTGCTCCCTCGGAACTTGGAGCAATTCTGGACACTTCGTTTGCCGTCGCCATTCGTCCTGGTCTGCACTGCGCACCATATATCCACAAGCGTTTGGGAACTTTCCCGGACGGAATGTTGCGGATCAGTCCCGGGCCGTTCAATACACCGGAACATATTGACACCTTTTTGAACGCACTTTCTGAAATCACGGATGGCCTGATTTAAGACAGGCAATTCCAAATTCCATAACCACCGAACCAGACTTAGGGAATTCCATGCCATCCAGATTGAATCCAACCCTTTGCCTGGCAAGATTATTCGTTATTATTGCCATTGCTATGAACGGGCTCGCAAGCCCGCTTCAATCAGCAGATACGTTTCACGATGGCATTCAAAGGCTGACTAAGACCTCTGGGTTCGAGAATGGCCAATGGGGCATTCTGGTGGTAGACGCCCTGACTAAGCAGGTTTTATTTGAGCAAAATGCCAATCAGATGTTTGCCCCTGCCTCGGTCACAAAGCTTTATTCGACTGCAGCAGCACTCGAAAAACTTGGCCCTGATTATCGGTTCAAAACGCCCATAAAGCGTCGTGGGGAAGTCGACAGTTCTGGGGTCCTTAAAGGCGATCTGATTCTGGTCGCAAGCGGCGACATGTCCATGGGTGGCCGTACTGCAACCAATGGGACCATGCTTTTTGAAGACAACGACCATACTTATGGAGGCGATTCGGCAGCCTTGGTCAAAGCCGGTCCACTGCACGGCCTTCAGGAACTTGCCAAGCAGATTGCCAGCTCAGGTGTAAAGCAAGTCACTGGCGATGTTTTGGTGGATGATCGCCTGTTCCAGATTTCGCCTTCTAGCGGCAGCGGGCCCCGCAATGTTTCGCCCATCACGATCAACGACAATCTGGTCGATGTGGTCATCCATGCAGGCGAAAAGCCTGGCGATCCTGCGACTTTCAAACTCGTGCCTGAAACCGCCGCCATGTCTGTTGATCTCCAGGTCGAGACAGTCGATAAAGACAAGCCTGTAAGTGTTTACATCAACACCACAGGTGCCCGTTCAGTGGTGGTTCGAGGCACAATTCCAATAGGCAAAAAGAACCTGATCAGGAATTTTGAGATCGCTGATCCAACCTCATGGGCCCGCAGTCTGCTGATCGAAAGGCTCCGAGCATCAGGCGTCAAAATCGCTGCTTCAGCACTGGCCATGTAGGATCCGGCAAGTCTTCCATCCAAGTCAGAAGTGGCTTCTATGCCAACAGTTGCAGAATACGTGTCACCGCCATTGAGTGAATACGTCAAAGTCATCCTCAAAGTCAGCCACAATCTGCATGCCAGTACCTTGCCCTCATTGCTTGCCATAACCGACGGGAAAACGTCAGCCATTGATGGTCTTAGAATTCAGGGAAAGATTTTAAGCAACCTTGGAGTGCAACCTGAGTCGATTAGTTTTGGAGGTGGGGCAGGGGGTGCTCGAGCTGATTTGGTCTCGCCCAAGGCGACTGTAGACCTCTTGCTAGCCATGCAGTCACGTCCTGGCTACAACCCCTATTATGAAGCCATGCCGATTTTAGGACGAGATGGGACGCTTGCAAAGTCTGTCGAGCCGACCAGCCCGGCCCGAGGCCATGTCCGAGCCAAAACCGGCACCTATTACCTCGAAAATGAGCTGACAGGAAAGACAATCCTGACCAGCAAAGCCCTCGCCGGTTATATGGAAACAGCTCACGACCGCAAGCTGATTTATTGCATTTTCGTCAACAATGTTCCAATCCGAACGGCATCTGGAGACGATAAGCCTGCTGTCAATGCGACCGTAGCCGGCAAACTCTTGGGCAAGATCAGTGAGTGGATCTATCTGAACTGCCCTTCAAAGCCTTAAACGCTTGTTTCTTAAAAGGTTAAGTTGGGCATAGGGTTAGTTCTTTATTCCGATCCGATGCACGCCTTGCCCTTGGCCTTGATGAAAATGCGATTGGTTGGTGGTCGGATCAGCGATCTCTTTAAATCCAGCCTCAGAGAACCACAACTCGACCTCTTCAGGCGTATGGTGACTGACGAATCTAGGTGCGTACCAATCAAGCGTGTCGCAGGCCCTCACTTCCGGATCTGGGTGCATGGAAACTCCAATGGTCAGGGCATGAATGGCCACTCCAAACCTTCTAACCAGTGCCAATTGGCTCCCCATCAGCCATCGTTTTATTCCACCAATCGGAACTGACCAACGGCTCAATCGTTCCAGCCAAGTCACTGGAAGGCGTCTGGCAATGGAACGATGGCCTGCCATAATTCGTTCCACAATCGGGCTTTGCATCTGATAGACCCAAATCGCCATGCGTCCACCCGGCTTGACACATCGAGCCAGATTCAGAAACGCTCGCTTTGGGTCGGGAGTATGGTCGAGAACCCCGATCGAATAAACCAGATCGAACTGACCTTCCAATATGGGTGGTCGCATCAGATCTCCGCGAATGATCTGAACATGACTGGCATGATCTTCTGTGATATCTTGAGCTGCACAAGCAGCTTCCGACAAATCCATCCCAAGGACGGATGCGCCCCAGCTGGCTGCCACTCGTGCATATCTGCCCATGCCGCAGCCACCGTCGAGCACGGTTATGCCGGCAAATTCGCTCTGTGTCAGGCCTGTTTTCAGCTTCAGCGTAGCTTCGTCTTCTTCCGAACGGACAATTCGGTAACGATTCCACTGAAGCCCATAAAGCCGCTTTGTTCGATCCTGAGCTTGATTTGCCATTTCACTTGGACACCGGTAGGTGATTTGATTGGGAAGCCGTCAAGAGACGTTTTTCTTCGGCTGCACTAGGTCGAATGTAAAGCGGTTCGAGCAAGAGGTGATCAATGGGTGGAGTTTCGGCTGCATAATCAGCAAGCCAGGCGAACATGGATTCTGAGTTAGGGGCCCAAAGTTGCGGATCGGCTAAAGTCGCGCTGGGCAGACCCAATTTTGGAATCAGCGAAAGCCCTGGTCCAGTCAGAACGATCTCCTTGTCCAACCAGCGGTTAAGGCTCTCCCAAGTGACAATTTCAGGTTCGTTTTTCTTGATCCAGAGTTTTGTCGAACGATCACGTTCGTAAATTGTCTCATAAACCGCACCTCGCTGGGCATCTGCGATACAACCGGCCCGATCGATTTCAGGACCGAGATTAAGAACTGAGAGCAACAGGCTGTCCACCGGAACAACTGGTACAGCAAGCACATCAGCCAAAGTCTTGGCAATAGCCAGCCCGACCCTGAGTCCAGTATAAGAACCAGGACCAATCCCAACGGCGATCGACTTAAGGTCTTTGAATTTAAGTCCTGCGTTGTCCATCAAGACCTTGATCGAGGGCACAAGTTCGCGTCCATGGGTGATGGAGGCGTCGAGTTGGGCGGTAAATTTCTGACTCGTAGCCATATTTCCAACCACCAGAACACCGTTCCTGGTAGAAGTGTCGATAGCCAGACAGGGCCAGAAATGAGGCAGATCGGACAAGGTGACAGGCTCCATTAGAGCATTGGAAAGCCGGAAAATCGGCCACTGGAGACTACGTTGATTGAAGCGACTGGAGGGAGTTCGCACACGATTCTTTATTATCTTACATTGATTTTCTCGTGGTCGAAATCGAAGAATGATATAGTTGGTGGAAATCCATGTGATTCACGGTCGGAAAGATTCGCCAGAAGAAGAGGAGCCTCAACCTTGCGTCGCGCCATCCTTAGCGACATCCACGGGAATCTTGAAGCACTCGAGGTTGTCCTGGCGGATATTGAGTCATTGGGAATTGAATCCATCCACTGCCTGGGCGACATTGTGGGCTATGGCCCTAACCCTCGTGAGTGCCTTGATTTAGTCATGGCCAAATGCAGCATCTGCCTGCTTGGCAATCACGACATGGGTGCGTTGTGTGATCCTGAAGGATTCAACATGAACGCGGAACGTGCCATCTTCTGGACCCGCGAACAACTCGAACGAACCGACGACCCAGGCAACCAAAAACGCCTGGAATTCCTCGGAGCACTACCCCGATTCCATCAGGACGGAAAATTCCTGTTCGTTCATGGATCTCCCAGAAATCCACTCTCTGAATACGTATTTCCTGACGATGTCTACAATCATCGCAAAATCGAACGTCTCTTTACGCTCGTTGATAACTACTGCTTTCAAGGCCATACACATATTCCAGGTGTGTTTACAGAATCTCATCAATTCCTTGTGCCTAGCGAGTTTGGATACGAAACCGTACTCGAAAACGGCAAAGCCATGATCAATGTCGGGTCTGTCGGCCAACCTCGCGACCGTGATCCCCGATCATGCTACCTAATTCTGGATGATGGTGTGGAAAACCCGGGTGAACCAGCTCGGCACGCACCTAAGCTGACATACCGACGGCTGGAATATCCGTTCGAGATCACTCGACAGAAGATCCACGCCATCACGTCTCTAGACCGATTTCTAGGCGATCGTTTGTGCATGGGCCATTGACGAACAGGCCCTGGTTGGATCTATCATAGCGATTACGAATCGTCTTTGAACGACATTTCGCCACCGAACTGGCGTGTCGATTCCGCATCTTTCCCGTGACTGGACTTGAGTTGAGAATGAACGAGCAGAAGCGGTTTTTCCTTTTCCTCATGATTTCGTTCCTGACCATGTTCGGTCTACAGATCGCACTTGAGCAAGCCGGATATTTTCCAAAGCCTGACCCTGAAGCCAAAGCCAAGGCGGATGCTGCCAAAAAGGTTGCTGATGCAGCCATTGCTCCAGCAATCAAACCATCAGAAATTAAACCCGGTGAGCCCGCTAAAGCCAATCTGACCGCACCTCCGAAAGAAACTTTTAAAGAGGAAAAAGTTGAACTTGGTTCAACTGATCCGCTATCTGGCTATAGATTTAAGCTGAGCCTCTCAAATCGCGGCGCTGGTGTCGTACTGGCTGAAAGCTCTCAGTTTGCAGCCGACCACCTGCCAGGGCAGGATATTCAAGACAAGCTCAAACTGATCCAAAGCGAACCTGCTTCACCCGATAGTCTTACGCTTGAAATTCGCAACATCGATGGCGAAGAAAAGCCGATCAATCTGGCGAATATCAACTGGGAAATCGTTCGCGATAAGCCTGACTCAAAGCCCGTCACAACCGAAGCCGAAACGGAAAAGGTCGCCTTCCGACATGCTTCCACCGATGTGCCCGGCCTGACCATCACGAAAACCTTTCGCCTGACCAAAGGCCGGGATGACGTGTCAATGGATATCAAGCTCGAAAGCACACAGGATCATAGCGTAACCTATCGCCTCTTAGGCCCTTACGGACTCCCTCTGGAAGGCCAGTGGTACAGCTACACCTATCGCGACCTCTTCTTCGCTCCAACAGACATACGCGCCAGCTTGATTAGCCGAACTTCGGCGAATGTTGCAAAGTCGTCTGACCCATCCGCAGGCTATCCTGCGGAACAAGTCACCATTCCAATCCGGTTTGCTGGTGTTGAAACTCAGTATTTCGCTGACTTTATAGAGATGAAGTCCGCTTCTGGAGCAGATCCAAACTGGATCGCCGAAGCAACAGAACGTCTCGTTGGACCTGTACCTGTCGACCCAAACATGTCGAATATCACGGTGAGCCTGACGACAAAACCAGTCCGTCTAGCACCTAACACACCTGTGACGCACGAGTACAGCGTTTTCCTCGGATCAAAGACCAAGCAAAACCTGACGCCTTATAACGCTATTGAACTGACCACCTATCGGCGAGGTTGGGCTGTGCCCGGCTCACGCCTGCTCGCCCGATCGTTCATCAGCCCTTTGCTTGACACCACTTACGCCGCCACAAAATATTTCTTTGGCCTGTTTGGAGCCAAACGTGGCAGCTATGGAGTGGCCATTATCCTACTCACAGCTGTGGTTCGCTCCATGATCTTCCCGCTCTCCCGCAAGCAGGCAATCACAGCCAAGCGGATGCAGGATCTTGCCCCGCAAATGGCCTCGATCAAGGAAAAGCACAAGGACGACCGCGAGCGACAAGGCCGCGAGACAATGGACCTCTACAAACAGGCTGGAGTGAATCCGTTTTCTGGATGCCTCATCGCCATGATCCAGCTCCCCGTTTTCATGGGACTATGGCAGACGCTGAACAATAGTGTGGCGTTGCGTCATGCTCCCTTCCTCTACATTGATAATCTGGCCGCACCTGACGCCCTCTTCAAGTTCCCTCAGGCCATCCCGTTCCTGGGCGACTATTTTAATATCCTGCCTCTGGTTTCCGTCATCTTGATGTACGTCCAAATGAAGCTCTTCTCTCCTCCACCGGCCAATGAAGAGGCTGAAATGCAGCAGAAGATGTTCTCTGTGATGATGGTTTTCATGAGCTTCATGTTCTACAAAGTGCCTTCAGGGCTTGGCCTTTACTTCATCACTTCAAGTCTCTGGGCTCTTGGCGAGCGGCTCCTCTTGCCAAAATTGGTCAAATCAGGCCCGGCTTTAGTACTATCATCCGATTCAGGTTCTGCGAATGCCTCTTCCTTCAGGTCGTCAACAAAAGAAAGCACGGCCTCAAAACCAGCGACTGGCTGGCGTGCGAAATGGCAGCAACTTCTTGAAGAAGCTGATAAGCAGAGGACGATTCAAAACGACGATAAACGCCCAGGCCAGCCCAAAGGCGGCGGCAAGGATCGTCCAAACCGCGGCAAGCGTTGATTTGGATCGTGTTTCGGCTGATCAAATGGGATGGACTAAATGAAACGTCCCGACACAACCGATACAATAGCCGCCATTTCAAGCTCCTCAGGCCCTTCGCTTCGAAGTATTGTGAGGCTTAGCGGGCCTGACTCTTGGGCTCTCTCGGTCCCAACAGATGTGTCCTTCGAAAAGCCGTTGAATCCAAGCGGGTTGCCCGTCTCATGGAACTCTTTGGATCATGAGTTTACTTGCGAAACGCGCCTCCAGTTCTGGCCTGAGGGACGCAGCTATACTGGCCAGGATTTGGTCGAGTGGCACCTGCCAGGACCAAATCCTTTAGCAGAACGACTGCTGAATGAGCTTATCGAACGCGGTGCTCGGCCGGCGGAACCTGGCGAATTCTCGTTTCGAGCCTTTATGTCAGGCAGAATTGACCTGACTCAGGCTGAGGCTGTCGCAGGTCTGTTTCAAGCATCGACTCAGGCTCAGCTTGAGGTGGCTATAGGTCAGCTTGCAGGCGGTTTGGCAAAACGTGTTTATCAGCTTAGAAATCGACTTCTGGATCTACTGGCATGGCTTGAGGCCACCCTTGATTTTGTCGAGGAATCAGACGTAAGCCCAATCACACGCAACTTGATCGGCGAGGAGCTTCGAGGCTCAGCCTGGGAGCTTTCGCAACTTGAACGACAATGGGCAAGCCGCGACAATGGCGTGACCTCCAGCCGCATTCTGCTGGTAGGTAGGCCCAATGCCGGCAAAAGTCGACTTTTTAATGCACTGGCCGACAATGCCAAGGCCTTGGTATCTCCGGTTGCAGGCACGACTCGCGACTATCTTGAGTCAAAAATCAAGCTCTCAGAAGGCTTGGAAGTGACGATCGTAGACACTGCCGGCCTGGGCGAATCAAAAGACGATTTTGACCAGCAAGCCCAAACGCTTGGCCTTCGTGAACAGCAATTGGCAGGCCTTCTGATTGTTTGTGTTCCAATCGAATCTGTAAACGACGATCTGAGCGACTTACTGAGGATGTTTCCAGAAGACTCGCCTCGGCTGATGATCCAGACCAAAGCGGACTTAAGTACTGAAATGCCTTGTCCAAACGAGAGTTTTTCTGGCATAAAGGTGAGTGCAGCGACGGGTGCTGGGCTGGAAGATTTGAAGGCGGCTATTTTGGAACAATTTCAACAGGACTCAGCCGAAGCTTCGGCTGGAGTTGTGGATACGACGAGAGCCCGTACACGCGACGCCTTGGTGACTGCTACAAAGTCACTGGAAAATGCGACATTAACAGTAGCCAATGATGGAGGTGATGAGTTAGTGGCCATGGACTTACGTTCTGCTGTAGAATCGCTGGACATCATCACAGGCTCAGACGTGACCGAAGAGACGCTC
>CAMBZY010000125.1 GCA_945872325.1 Candidatus Kuenenia stuttgartensis
GTTCACAGTGGATAACGACCCTGACAGTCGCCCTCCATGTCGTTTGATCCACATCGTACCAGGTGGCGATTATGGATACCGATTCCGCAACGGTCGGCGCGGGACGCATCCATTCACCGCCTGGAATGGCGAACTGGCTGACACTTTACCGATGGTGGCAGGCACAGGCGAAGCACCGTCCGGTGTGGTGGCCTATGAGGGTAGCAGTTGGCCGGCCGATTTACGTGGTAAACTGCTAGCCACAAGCTGGGGAGATCATCGCCTTGATATCTTCGATCTTCAGCCTAAAGGTGCAGGACTGCAAAGTCGCTTGAAACCTCTGATTGTGGGCGGAGCGAATTTCCGACCTGTGGGGGTGGCCGTTGGGCCGGACGGTTCGGTGTTTATTACGGACTGGGTCCTGCGTGATTACACCATTCACGGCAAGGGCCGGATCTGGAAGATTCAATCCAAAACGGCTGCTAAGGCTGGTAACCCGCGTGAGTTGAAACTAGCGGATTTAAAGACCATTGAATCGGCCCGTAATCATCTCAACGATCCTGATCAGGTGGTTCGACGCTCCGCAGCCCGCAGTTTGGCTGAAAATGCAGCCGGCCAAAAAATATTGCGTCTTGAATTGAAATCAAAAGGCGAGAAGGTACGTGCCAGAATTGAATCACTTTGGGCATTGGCACGCATTGCTCCTGATAAAGGTGGATTAAATCCAACTGATATTGGCGAAATTCTAAAAACTCGAACGGTTTTAGCCACTGCTGCTGTGAACGTGGCTTATACGTCACCTTATTTCAAATCGACCGGGATTGAAATTCCCAATATGCCGAAATGGACAGCGGCTTTGCAGGAATCATGGACGGATCCGACCGGCGACCGAACGGTTCAAAACGGACCTCACTTTGACTATGACCCTGGTTTTGCACTGGCTGTGATGGATTATTGGGCGGCTCGTCCTTCGGAAAAAATGGGCTGGGCTCAGACAGAAGACTTGGAAAAGGCTTGGATTGATCCGTTTCTGAGACGTGGAGTGATTCGTTTGATGGCGGCACATCCGGCACATCTGGAACGAATTTCCGAATCCTGGAACAATGCTACAAAACGTTCCGACAAACTCATGATTCTGGCTGCCGCACGGATGTCGGAACCGAAAAAAGCTGATTGGGCGGCGCATGTTCTGAGCGATAATGATCCTTTTGTTCGTCGTGAAGCCCTGCGCTGGATTGCCGAGGAAGGCATGGATCCATTGTTGCCTGATTTAAATCTGGTGCTTGATCAGCCGGGAGTGGATCTTGGCCTGGTCACGGCCTTATCAGCCGCCAGATGGCAACTTGAGGGCAAGAAGCCAGCCGACTGGGAAAAACGGGGGCTTGGCAACGATGCTTTGGAATATCTCAGTGGGAAATGGCCTGCAAGCCTTCGGTTGGCGGTTTTACAGTCATTGCCTTTGAATGCTCCGGAATTGACAGAGGGGCGGATTCTTGAATTGATGGGACAGGCTGAAGGTGCTTATCAGGAAGCTCTTGCAGTAAGGCTGGCTTATCTGCCCAATGCATCCTCAAATGCAACTTTGGCTTTGTTTGAACGCTGGGATAAGATGCCGACAGCAGATCTGGCAGATTCACTCTCCGCTTGGGCGAACCGATCCGATGAGACAGGCAAAGCCACCCGCAAGCGATTGATTGATGCTTTAAATACGGCCGCTGACCCGATTGCATTTGCATCTGCCAGAAGCTTGCGAGGGCCGATACGAAGTGGCGATTCCGTGGCCCGAAATGCATTGTTGGAACGTGGCCAGAAGGCAGTGAGTGCTAAGTCAGATGACTTTGCCGAATGGGCAGACCAGATTCGAGTGGCATTTGGAAGTTCCGATCCATTGCCTGACTCCATCAAGCAAGCCTTACCAAAGCCTTTGGCTGATTCGGCGGCGTGGGTGAAGACATTATCGACTCCATCAGATTTGCAGACGGGGCGTCGCGTTTTTGCCCATCAGCAAGGTCCCGGCTGTCTGACCTGTCACAAGGTGGAAGGCCAGGGTGGACTGGTTGGCCCGGACCTGACCGGCTATGCCCGTGGCCGGACTGTTGAAACCATGGTGAAATCCATTCTGGAGCCGGCTGCTGAAGTGGCTCCTCAATTTGCACCCTGGATTCTGGAAATGAAAGACGGGCGAACGCTGGAAGGCATGATTGTTCACGAAAACGAGGGTAAGATTATCATCGGCCGAGCTGATGGAACCACAGAAACCATTGGTTCAGCCGATGTGACATCACGATCGCCGACAACGGGCTCTGTGATGCCCGCCGGATTGGCCGATCGCATGACCCGTGGCGAATTCAGGGCGGTGATCAATTATCTGCAAAGCCTGAAATAAAGCTTCCAGCAGAACTTCGTGACTGAGAAATGGTCACTCAATCCATTTGGATTCACATTTCCAATAGATATCAAAACGGATCCATCAGGCAATCCGCTCCAACCAAATCTCTCCCCGAATCAGAAAAGAGTCGCCCAAAGATGTGCAATAATAATTCTTCCAGCCTGAGGATTGTTTTTGGCATCTGTATCACATCATTTGGACTGATGATGCGGATTGCAAATAAATCGGAAGCGGTTGATTATGCTTATCAAACCGTTGAACCTCAAAAACAGGGTTGGCCTCTGACGGCACAGGAGCAGGAATATATCTTGAAACCAGAATTCCAGCGTCGGCCAGGGTCAGAAAAAAACAAGTATCTCCCAAACCTGTGGCCGATTGTACCGTCGGCCGGGTTTTGGGAAGGCCGAAAGTGGCTCGACACGCATGCCCAATTGGTAAACCATGTGCAAGCCAACACAGGTTCGGTTGATATTCTTCTGGTCGGCGACAGCATAACTCAGCAGTGGAATAGCCCGCTTGATGTAGGCAAGTTCAACACAGCCTGGCAAAAGCATTTCGGACATTATAAAACCATCAATCTTGGAATTGGTGGAGACAAGACACAGAACATATTGTGGAGGCTTGATCATGGCGGCTTGGAATCAATTGATCCGCGCCTTGTGATATTGCTTATCGGTAATAACAACATGTTTTTCACGCCGGAGACGGGAGTTGACCCGGTTGCCAACGGTATTCAAATGTGTGTTGTCAATCTGCGAGAAAAGTTTCCAAAGGCAGATGTCATTTTAGTCAAAATATTTCCAGCACATGCTCCAGGAAACCGGTTTTACGAAGATATAAAACAGACCAATATCGCCCTTGATAAACTCGATTTAGAAATCGACCCGAAGGTTCAGGTGCTTGATCTCACAAGTGATCTCATAAATCTTGACGGTGCGCTGAAACCGGCCTTGTTTTTAAAGGATAAAATCCATCTTGACCAGAATGCCGGATATGCTCTTTATGCCAGAAAGCTGAAGCCTCTGGTTGAGAAATCACTTCGAGTAAAACCTGCCGCAAATGACAATAAAACGATCTCGAAGCAATAAGTTTCATAGTTACTACAAATTCTGGAAACCGGAAACAATCACCGATCATCCATTTCATCAACGCACTACGGTCAGAGGATATATTACTTCACTTTCTCAATAAACGGCGAAGCAGGCAAATTCGCCAGATTTCGCAAGTTGCACTCCGGGTTGGAAGCATAACCATATCGAACCTCCACTGGCTTGACTACGCTTACACTTGTTACCAAAATCTCTGAGCCTTTTATGATCGCCGTTGCTGGCATAAAAATACGATCCTTTCCGGCAACTTCAAATCCAGTTAAATCCTTGTTGTCCGATGTCTTAAAACCGCCCGAACAGTGAACGAATCTGAGTCGAAGCGAGTCACCCTCTGCCTCAATCGATTGAAAAGTTGGTCCGGAATATTCAATCTTTTCACCGTAGATTTTGGCACGTGCAATCAGGGCGAGTCGGTGGCCAACCTCGCGTTTTTCTGGAGGGTGAACGTCGGCAGGTTCGCCGATATCGATGGTCACAGCCATGCCTGTATTTGGGATTTTCAAGGCTCGTCGCTGGCTTTCACGAAATTCCGCCCAGTTTGCAGTCGCTATGTTTGGCAACTGAACGTAAAGGAATGGAAAATCGCCTTGATTCCAAGCACTTCGCCACTCTGCAACCAAAGCCTGAAATAATTGGTCATGAAGTGCCGGATTATGGGCATTTGACTCGCCCTGATACCAGATCACGCCCCTGATTCCGTAACCTGCAATCGGAGCAATTCCGGATTCGTACATGAAACCAGACTGATACGGATGTTGTAGACTGGCTGGATCCACTTTTGGATCGATCAACTTGCGCTTTAGATTCAACGACGCACGATCGCGGCAAAAGCCGTGCACCAGCTCGTTTTTGAACCAGTTGTTTTCCGTCAGTGGTTTGAGAATCGGGTTGGCAATGAGCGATTTTCGGCTGATCCATGCTTCTGTGGGAGTCCCACCGATTGCATTATGGATCAACCCGATAGGCACTTTTTGTTTTTCAAGCAATTCAAGACCAAAAAACATGGCAACAGCCGAAAAATCGACTGCGGACTGTGGCGATGAGATGGCCCATTTGCCAGTCAGATATTTTTCAGGGGTACAGTTCGCAATTTCAATATCAGAAAACTCTCGACCGTTTCCGTAAGGATTGCCACGCATATTTAGCAGGCGCAAATTCGGCAAATTGGCCGCAGCGATTGCCTCAGCTCCCTGATTGGCTTGCTTCAGAGGCCAGTGCATGTTGGACTGACCGGAACAGACCCAGACTTCGCCGATGAGAATATCGTTGATTGTCATCGAGTTCGAACCGACCAGAATCAGCGAAACAGGATTCTTGTTCGCGACTCTAGGGGCCAGTTTCACTTGCCATATCCCGTTCTGATCCGCAACGGTCATCAAGGTTTCATTTCCAAGCGTAACCGAAACTTTTTCACCTGCGGAAGCCGTTCCCCAGATAGGGATTGGCTGGTCGCGCTGAAGAACCATGTGATCGCTGAAGATCGGTGGCAATATCACTTCGGATAAAGCTTCAGATGTTTGGTAGATCGACATGCTGAAGATCAATAGTCGACTCAAAAGGGATAGGCGGATCACAAAAACTTTCTCCAGGTCGGATAGGATCACGATGTCAGATCTCCTGAAGCCTAACAGAAAAGTATCTGGAGGGCTTCAAGAAAAATCATTTTTCCGTGCGCCCTACCATTCAGGCCACCGCCCTATTAAACTAGGCTGCTTGGGCCTATCTGTGGAGAGTGGCGATTCGATCGCGAAACTGCTTCTCCATCCTGCCGCCTCTCCTCACTCTCAGCATATTGCAAAATCAGATCCGACTCGGATCAGACTCAATCAGGGAGCTACTATTTCCATGAAACGCTGGATTCTTCAGTCCGCACTCGCCCTCGTTGCGACCTCAATCCTTGGTCTTGCCTCGGCACAGGCTGGCTTTGAACTGCCACCCGTGATCACCGACCACATGGTTCTTCAGCGCTCAAAGCCTATCGTGCTTTGGGGTTGGGATGCACCTGGCCAGCAAGTCAACGTCACACTGGCAGGCAGCAATGCCAAGGCCACAGCCGATGGACAAGGCCGATGGCAGGTGACTCTGCCAGCCCTTCCAGCTGGCGGGCCTCACGAAATTCAAATTCAAGGCAGTGTGTCGGTTACGGTCAAAGACGTTCTTGTGGGCGAGGTCTGGGTCTGCTCAGGTCAGTCCAACATGGAATGGAACGTGGCTCAATCGAATAATCCTCAAGAGGAAATTGCAGCCGCAAATTATCCTAGGATTCGTCACATCAAAGTTCCTCATATTCCAGCTGATAAAGCTCAACGCAACGTTGCTGCCGGTGGCTGGACTGTCTGCTCACCTGCAACCGTGGCCAATTATACGGCTGTCGGCTATTACTTTGCTCGCGAACTGCAAAAGAATCTTGATGGCGTTCCAATCGGCCTGATCGGCTCAAATTGGGGCGGAACACGGATCGAACCATGGACCCCGCCGATCGGATTCCAATCCGTACCAGCCCTGAAAGATATCACCGACAAACTGGCTGAATATCCGACCAAAGACGCCAAGGGCCAAATCAATTTTCAAACACCCCTGGCTCTCTACAATGGCATGATTGCTCCATTTGTACCTTATGCCATTCGTGGATCACTCTGGTATCAGGGCGAATCCAACAACGGCGAAGGCATGTTGTATATGGAGAAAATGAAGGCCCTGATCGGTGGCTGGCGCTCGATTTGGAAAGATCCGGAAATGCCATTCTATTTCGTTCAATTGGCACCTTATATCTATGGTAAGACCAATACCGATAATCTGGCTGGAATCTGGGAAGCCCAGGCTAAGTCACTTGCAATTCCTCACACCGGAATGGCTGTGACGGTTGATATCGGCAACACCAAGGATATTCACCCCAAAAACAAGCAGGATGTGGGCAAGCGGCTCGCCCTGTGGGCCCTGGCCAAAGATTATGGCAAAAAAGACCTGGTTTATTCAGGCCCTCTTTACAAGAGCCATGCTGTGGACAATGGTGCCATTCGTGTGAGCTTTGATCATGTCGGTGGAGGGCTTGTGAGCCGCGATGGTCAGCCTCTCTCCTGGTGGCAGGTGGCTGGTCAAGATGGCCAGTTTAAAAAGGCTGAAGCCACGATTGACGGCGACACCGTAGTGGTGAAGTCGGCTGAAGTGGCCGCACCTGTTGCTGTGCGCTTTGGCTGGGATCAAGAAGCCGAACCAAACCTTTCCAACAAGGCTGGTCTGCCTGCAAGCCCATTCCGCGCTGGCGGCAAATAATTGGCTTAAACGGCCAATCGCATTTGGTTGTCGAACGGATTTCGAGTCGGGCGGGGTCAACCTCGCCTGACTTTTGCATACAGGAATTCATAGGTTTTTGAAGGATGTGGAGCACTCATGACACGCTTTCCGATCATGTATTGTCTGGTGGCTTGTATCGGGTTGTCAGCCACAAATATACAGGCAGACGAATTGCAACTGAAACTTCAAAAACAAATGGAAACCAGCCCCTCAAGTGGCCGGTATCATACCATCCAGCAGCCAGCGAAGTGGAAACCTGAGCAAACAGCTATCATTGTCTGCGACGTTTGGGACGCTCACCACTGTTTCAATGCTGTTAAGCGGATGGAACAATTTCTACCTAATTTAAATCAAGTCTTAAAAACATCTCGCGACCAGGGTGTCACGATTATCCACGCACCCAGCGATTGCATGTCCGCTTATACCGAAAATCCAGCCCGAAAGCGGGCCATGACCACACCAAAGGCCGCAAAATTACCAGATGAAATTGGCAAATGGTGCAGTCGTATTCCCGCAGAAGAGGCGGCTGCATATCCGATCGATCAATCGGACGGAGGCGAGGACGATGATCCTGCCGAACATGCCGAATGGGCTGCCAAACTCAAGGCTCAGGGCCGGAATCCAAAGATG
This sequence comes from Candidatus Kuenenia stuttgartensis, assembly GCA_945872325.1. Taxonomy (GTDB): domain Bacteria; phylum Planctomycetota; class Planctomycetia; order Isosphaerales; family Isosphaeraceae; genus QWQI01. The sequence continues at coordinate 7,402 of CAMBZY010000125.1, forward strand.
CCCTGGAAGGCGCAGCATCCGGGGATTACAATCGATGAAAAAATTGATTACATCAGCGACAAGGGCGATGAGATCTGGAGTATTCTTGAGGCCAAAGGAATTAAAAATGTCATTCTGGCCGGAGTTCACACCAATATGTGCGTGCTGGGCCGGCCTTTTGGATTGCGCCAGATGGTTAAAAATGGTAAAAATGCCGTGCTGATGCGAGATCTGACAGATACGATGTATAACCCGGCCCGGCGGCCATATGTCAGCCATTTTACAGGCACGGAACGTATTATTGATCACGTCGAAAGGTTTGTCTGTCCAACCGTCACTTCCAATCAAATCATTGGTGGACAGCCGTTTCGGTTTAAAGACGATCCTCGCCCGCGTGTGGCTGTGATGATGGCTGAGGATGAATATGAAACGAACAGGACACTGACCCACTTTGCATTAACCAATCTGGGCCACGATTTTGCCGTCCGTTTCATTTATGGAAATGAAAACGATAAGTATGACATGCCTGGTCTGGATGCTTTGGATGAAGCGGATTTGCTGATTCTCAGCGTGCGTCGTCGGCCTTTGAAAAAGGATCAGCTTGAGCGAATTGAGAAGTTTGTACGATCCGGCAAGCCAATGGTCGGGATTCGGACTGCCAGCCATGCATTTCATTTGCGCACGGGTACGATGCCTGAAGGTGTGGCCGGTTGGCCAGAACTCGATGCCGAAATCTGGGGCGGGCATTATACGAACCATCATGCGAACAATTTAAAGTCGCAGGTGGTGGGAATTGAAGCCTCAAAAAATCATCCGATCCTAACCGGCGTGGC